>JAQCAK010000162.1 GCA_027621895.1 Pseudomonadota bacterium
GAAGCCGGCGTCAAGCTGACACCGGCCGGTGCCACCTTCCCCCATGGCAGGGACCCCGAGGACAGGAACATCCGAATCGCGCCGACCTACCCGTCCCTCGCTGAACTGGAGCAGGCCATGGACGTTTTTGTCACCTGCCTGGAACTGGTTTCCCTTGAGGACTGACGGGAGTCCCGGTTGAATCTGGCACCCCTGGATATCGGGGTACTCATTGTCTATTTCCTGGCAATGCTGGCCATCGGTGCCTGGTTTTCCAGGACCAATGATTCAACAGAACAGTATTTCCTGGGCGGCAGGGCCTTCAGCGGCTGGGTGATTGGCCTCAGCCTGGTGGGCACGTCGATCAGCTCGATTACCTTTCTCGCCTACCCGGGTGACGCCTTTAAGACCAACTGGCTGCGATTCCTGCCAAATCTCGCACTGCCGGTGGCTATCCTGATCGC
Organism: Pseudomonadota bacterium; assembly: GCA_027621895.1. Taxonomy (GTDB): domain Bacteria; phylum Pseudomonadota; class Gammaproteobacteria; order Pseudomonadales; family Azotimanducaceae; genus UBA9659. Next base: position 444 of record JAQCAK010000162.1, read on the forward strand.
CGCCTGGTGGTTCCTGCCGAGACTCAGAAAGCCGGGCAGTGTCACGGCCTATGAGTTCCTTGAGGAACGCTATGGTCCCGCCATACGCGGTTATGGTGCGGTGGCGTTCCTGATCGCACAGCTGGCCCGCATCAGTATGATCCTGTACCTGGTGTCCCTGGTCATTCAGACCATCACGGGACTGGATGCCCATCTGAGCGTGGTGATTGCCGGTGTATTCGTCGTGGCTTACACAATTCTGGGTGGCATTGAGGCGGTTGTCTGGACCGATGTCATCCAGACTCTCGTGCTGCTGACCGGTGGCATCTTCTGCCTCATCACGATCGTCAGCCTGGTACCTGGCGGGCTGCCTGAGATCCTGTCGACCGCCTGGGCCGCACAGAAGCTGGGTGTCGGTGAATTTACCGCAACAGGCTATCGCCCCGCGGACTGGTCCCTGGCACTGTCACACAAGACGGCCACCATGATGCTGTGTATCGGGCTCATTAACTGGCTCACCGAGTATTCCAGCAACCAGAACACCGTGCAGCGGTTCTGCGCCTCCCGTTCGCTGAGGGAAGCGCGGAAGGCCATGTGGATCTGCGCCCTGGTCAGCATTCCAACCTGGGCATTCTTCATGTTCCTGGGCAGCGCACTCTATGTCCTGTTTCTGCATGTGCCCGCCGAACTGCCTGCCAGTATCCTGCGGGGCCAGGCAAAGGCAGAGGCGATTCTGCCTTACTTCATCACCACCTACCTGCCCTCTGGCCTGGTGGGACTGGTAATCGCGGCGGCCATTGCGGCGGCCATGTCTTCACTGGACAGCAGCATCAACGCCATCGCGACGGTTTCCACCCACGACATCTACCGACGTTTCGTGTCCCGGAACCTGACCGATCGCGCCTATCTGCGCTTTGCAAGAATCGTGACGGCATCTGCCGGATTCGTTATGATCCTCGGCGCGCTGTACCTGATCGATGCCAGCACCACGACGCTTCAGGACACTGCCACCGTCGTGACAGCGCTGCTCGCCGGTGGATTACTGACCATTTACCTGATCGGCTTTTTTTCACGTCGCTGCCAGACCACCCATATTGTTATTGGTATCCTGGCAACCATGTGTTACACAGGCTGGACTATCGCCTCCTCAAACGGGCTGGCGAGCTATCCTTTTGACCTTTACTACACGGGTCTCATCGGTAATATCGTGATGTTCATGGCTGCATGGGGCAGCTCTTACATTATCAAGCCCGCCAAACCTACAACCGAGTATCAAACATCAATAACGTGACCTCTACTGAATTACCGCCGGATTTTGCACGCCTGGATCTTCCCGAACCGCTGGAACGGGCCATCCTGGATCTTGGATTTTCATCCTGCACGCCTGTACAGAATGCGGTGCTGCCGTATTCCCTTGACGGCAGGGACATTATTGCCCAGGCCCAGACGGGCACGGGAAAGACCGCCGCCTTCCTGATCTCTATCATCACTTACGATCTGGAAAACCCGGCCTATGAAGATCGTGAACCCGGGACACCTTTCGCCCTGATCATCGCACCGACCCGGGAACTGGTGATGCAGATCACCCGCGACGCGGAAGCGCTGGCCAAGTACACCGATATGCAGATCAGTTCGGTCGTCGGCGGCATGGACTACGACAAGCAGAAGAAGCAACTGCAGAAGCCTGTCGACATCGTCGTTGCCACCCCAGGACGACTGCTGGATTTCGCTCGCTCCGGCGTGATCAACCTGTCCCAGGTCGAAATACTCGTCATTGACGAGGCCGACCGGATGCTCAGCATGGGATTTATTCCCGATGTCAAAGCGATTGTGAGCAGAACACCACGCAAGCAGTCACGACAGACCCAGCTGTTCAGCGCCACCTACAGCGACGACATTAAAAGGCTGGCCGCATCATGGACACTGGACCCGGAGCACATTGAAATCGAACCGGACCAGGTGGCTGTCGACACAGTGGACCAGAAGGTGTTCCTCACTTCGGAGGAAGAAAAGTACAAGGTGCTCTACAACATCATCAAGCACTACCAGATCGATCGGGCACTGGTGTTTGTCAATCGCCGGGACCAGGCAAGAGACCTTGAATACAAGCTGGACCATCACGGCTTCAAAACCGGGCTGCTGGCCGGTGATGTCCCGCAGAAAAAACGTATCAAAACCCTGGAGGAATTCCGTTCCGGGGAGCTGAACATTCTGGTGGCAACCGATGTGGCGGGTCGTGGCCTGCACATCGATGACATCAGCCATGTCATCAACTACAACCTGCCGGAAGACCCCGAAGACTATGTTCACCGGATCGGTCGAACGGGCCGCGCAGGCACGGAAGGAATCTCCATCACCCTGGCCTGTGAAAATGACGCCTTCATGTTGCCCAATATCGAAGCACTGCTGGGTGTTCCCATGCCTTGCGAGAACCCTATCGAGGAACTGACTGCCGATATTCCGACCATGCCCAGGGGAGCACCCAGGCGACCTGCTGCAAAACCCAGAAGCCGAAACCGGAGATAACCATGAAGCGCCTCGGCAACCTGCTCACTCGAGACATGATTGAGAAGATGGATGAGGCGGTTCATGTCCATCAGTTCAACGACCAGGCGATTCGTCATACGCGCTCCATCGGCGACGCGCTTGGCCTGAGTCGAATCGGTGTACATCTGGTGCGTGTCGAACCGGGGCATGACACCACCCGGTTTCATTTTCACCATTGCGATGAAGAATTTGTCTACATCCTCTCGGGACAGGGAGAAGCCCGGATTGGAGACGAGACCGTGGCGGTGACCGGGGGCGACTTTATGGCCTTCCCGGCCAATTCGCCTGCCCACAGCATGCGCAACACGTCCACAGAAGACCTGGTTTACCTGATGGGTGGCAGCCGGGAGGCCATTGATATCTGCGACTATCCGGAGATCAACAGGCGGATGTACCGCGAGCATGGCAGGAAACAGTATGTCTCCCTGGACGATCTGCACGATGTCCCGCGTCGCTGAAGACTTAAGCCGGGAGCTTCGCCGACTGCGATTCGTCCTGCTGGCCGGGACAGCCCTGCTGACACTGCTGTCAGCAGCGGGATGCACACAGTACGAGTCCTTTGAACCCGGGACAACGCCCGTCGCCATGGTCATTGATTCAGCGGGTTACCCATCAGTCCAGCGCAACGCCCGTCCCTACATCCTCGCCCGTCAGTCCAGGATCTACCCGGGCGATCGCGTCATGACTGACGAGCAGTCACTGGTGGAGATTGAATTCGAAGACGGTCACCGCATCAGACTCGGTACCCGCTCACAGCTGCTCGTGACATCTCACGAGGGAGACCAGGACCGCGGTAGCCCTACAGAAACCGTACTGACGCTTTCATCAGGATCCCTGGAGGTGACTGACAATCAGCGGGGGAACCACCGGATTACGACCAGCAATGCCGTGATATCGAGTTCATCGCCGCATTTCTGGATGGGTTATGACCCGGCAGGATCCGAACTGGATGTCGTGAGCCTGGCAGCTGGAAAGCTGCTGGTCAGCAATCAGCATGGCGAGGTCAGTCTGGCGTCGGTCTATGCCAGCTGTCATGTCCAGCCAGGTGCTGGCCCGCAGGGAGCCATCCAATGGACGGAGTCTCGTTTCCAGCAGGTAAAGGCAGCCCACCAGCGCATCAATCGACTGTAGCCCCGACGACACTTTCCCGATCTAGGGTTCGGTTCTGCCCCAGCCATTCCAGTAAGTCACTTCCGAGGCATTAAGTCTCGCGGCTGGTTTCAGGTTCGCATTCAGACAGTAGCCTGCAGGCAGCATGACCGTCTGGGTAACCCCTTCCGGGACCCCGAGCAATTCTGCGATCTCTGCCGATCTGGCCGTCAGCAGCGAGGTCCAGGTTGTGCCGATCCCCCTGGCTCGCATCGCCAGCATCAGGGACCAGGCAGCAGGCAGCACCGAACCAAAGAATGCCACCTGACCCGCGACACTTTCATCCGGCTCACCCAGGTAGAACACCAGCACCATGCAGGGAATCTCATGCAACCGGGCCATGAGGGATTCGTGGGATGACTTCAGGGTCAAACCCCGGTCAAGGCTCAGATTGCGAAGCTGATCATTGTAAATCTCGGCAATCTGCAGCTTCAGCCCGGGGTCAGTCACGACCAGGAACCGCCAGCTTTCACCGGCGATGCCTGTCGGTGCCTGAACCGCAATATTGATACAGGCTTCAAGATCCTCGCGGCTGACTTCCCGGGAAAAATCCAGCCGGCGCCTGACAGATCTCGCGGTGCTGAGAATATGGTCAACCTGTTCCAAAAATTCCTGATCCAATGGCTTGTCCCTGTGGTTATGCCGTTAGCTGTCTCTGTTAGCTGTCCTTCTGGTTTCCCAGCGACGTTCATCGCTTAAGTCTACCCCAGGCTCATGCATGTCGCAGTCAAACAAACTATCATAGATGCTCTCACGTCAGCAGATGTCACGAGTCATGAAAACCATCACCAAAGATGAGGCACTTAATGTCCTGGGTTCAGCACTGGAACCCTGCAGCATGGAACCATTGACGGGGTTCTTCAGGGACGGCTGCTGCAATACCTGCGCCCAGGACGTGGGCTCACACACTGTGTGTGTCGAGGTAACTCAGGCGTTCCTGGAGTATTCCCGATTCGCCGGCAACGACCTTTCCACCCCTCATCCCGAGTTTCAGTTTCCCGGTCTGCAGGAGGGCGACCGATGGTGCCTGTGTGCAGGTCGATGGCTTGAGGCCTATGAAAAGGGTATGGCGCCACGGGTCTTTCTCAACAACACCCACATCAAGGCCCTGAAGACCATTCCGCTTTCCCTGCTGGAACAGTTTGCAGCCACCATCAACTAGCAGGACCTTCAGGCTTGAATGAAATGAACAAAAAGCACCGGGTCAGCATTCATGTGTGGCACCTGGAGATGACTTCAAGGCCAGACTTTTCCCGACGACCGGCGAACGACTATGAAC
>JAQCAK010000163.1 GCA_027621895.1 Pseudomonadota bacterium
CAGCGAGAAAGATAGATGGCGCTGCGAAGCAACGCCGGTTCCGCCCTTGCGTTAGTCACCGAATCAGGGGCAAAGTCACGTGCTGGCTATGAGGGGAAGCGCGTATTGAATACTTCAACAGGCACGGATACCGCGAAAGCGGGATTAACCCGCATCAAGATGGCACTGTATGGCGTTGCCAATCTACCGACTTCGATTGTCGGATTACCCATTGCACTCTACATCCCCGCTTTTTACTCCCAGAACCTGGGGCTGTCGCTGGCCACCGTCGGCGCATTGATCGCACTCTCCCGACTCACGGACGTGTTCACCGATCCTGCGATCGGCATCGCTTCTGATCGCTGGCAGACCCGCATCGGGCGCCGTAAACCCTGGATGCTGATGGGTATGCCGTTGATGCTGTTATCCCTCTGGATGCTGTTTGTGCCGAAAAGTGCATTCGCTGCGGGCGTGTGGCAGCTGTTTGGTGGCCAGACGGTCACCAACCTTTACCTGTTCGTCTGGATCAGCGCACTGTATCTGTCTTTTACGCTGGTTGACCTGCCCTATCGGGCCTGGGGCGCAGAGTTGTCATCAGATTACGACGAACGATCGCGGGTGACCGGCTGGCGGGAAGCCTTCGGCTATGGCGGCACACTGATGGCGCTGGCTATTCCATTGATCATGGCGCTGTTTCTCGGCAAACCCGGCGCCGACAATGCACTGTTCGCCATCGCGGTCGTGGTGGTCTTCCTGCTGCCTGTGCTGATGGCACCCGCGCTGATCTGGGTACGCGAACAGGCTGGCCCCACCACGCAACCTGACCGGACCGTTTCCTGGAAGCGGGGTCTGAAGATTGTCTGGTCCAACGGACCCTATCGCCGCCTGGTAATCAGCCTGCTTTTCCTGGTAGCCGCAGTCAGCATGACCGCAACCCTGTCGTTTTTCTTCGTGAATGTCGTGATGGAGCAGCCTTTTGACCGCTACGCGCTGTTTATTTTGGCCTACTATCTCTCCAGCAGTCTGGCGATACCGGTCTGGTTTTCCATCTCAAGGCGAATAGGCAAACACAAGACGGTTGTTCTCGGTATCGTCTGGTTGTCGCTGTGGAGCGCGTTCATTCCACTGCTCGGCCCGGACCAGTTCTGGCTGTTTTTCCTGATCATGTTGCTGAAGGGTTCTGCCGTGGGCGCGCTTGTCTTTCTACCCGCATCCATGGCCGCGGATGTGATCGACCTGGATACCCTGCGCACCGGCGAACAGCGCACCGGCCTGTATTTTTCGCTGTGGGGAATGATCAACAAGGCTGCCGTTGCACTGGGCGTACTGATAGCGACCAGCAGTGTTGCCTGGTTTGGGTTCGATCCGACGATCCCTGACAACACCGCAGGCGCCAAAATGTCCGTTGCCATCATGTACAGCATCGGACCCGCCATTCTTGCCTGTGTGGCTTTGCCACTGCTGTGGAAGTACCCGCTGTCGAAACAGCGTCAGGAACGCATGCGGGCCCATATAGAGCGTCGCGACACTCGCCGGCTTCTGGCGGAAACGGCTGCTTCTACCTGAGTCGTTCCAGCCGGAACCCGGCAGTCCCGGGCCGCTGGCTGGTGACTGTCGCGGTCCGGAACGACACCGACCGTGTTACATGCGGATACCTTCTACCGTCAGCATCAACTCAACCTCAGCCGTCGAGGGCCCCAGCTTTTTGGTCAGATCCAGGCCAAAATCGGCAGGCTTGAGCACCGCCCTGACCTCGAAGCCCTGGCGATAGCCGCCCCAGGGGTCGGGTCCGCCGCCAATGTGCTCCACGTCAATTGTCAGGGGACGGGTTGTGCCGAAGAAGGTCAGGTCACCGGTCAAACGGGCTGTTTTCTCTCCCGTCATTTCCACGCCAGTGCTCTGGAAAGTGGCCGTACCGTACTTGCCAACATTCAGATAGTCTGCGGAGCGCACATGCTTGTCGCGTTCAGCATGATCCGAATCCAGGCTGGTCATATCAACCGTCACCGAGATGGTACTCGCCTCGGGCTGCTCGGGGTCGTAAGTAAACTGTCCCGTGAAATTATCGAAGCGGCCGTAGAGCCAGCTGTATCCCAGGTGCTTGACCCGAAACTGCACGAAAGCGTGCTGACCCTCGATGTCAATCTTGTAGGTATCGGCTAGCGCGATCGGCGTCGTCATGGATGCCATCAGCACCAGCAGCAGTAACAGAGCGTTTTTCATATTCAGGTTTCCTGTGTTTAACGCAAAAAAGTTTGGTCAGTTAGCGGGTCGACCCGGAGTCACCGCCAGTGATCATCCGACGCAGGGTCGCGTCGCGGTCTATAAAGTGGGGTTTCAGTGCAGCCGCGCCATGCAGCGCTCCCAGTCCAATGAGCATCCAGGCGACCCACTCGTGTACGTCCCCTGCCAGATCCTCAAGGTTATCGATACCAGTGAGCACCGCCGGTATCCGCACCAGATCAAACACGATGAGATCGTCCCCTGCGGCAGTAGTGATCAGGTAACCAGAGACTGAAATGATAACCAGCAGCAGATAAAGCACGAGTTTGACGGCCCAGGCGAGAAACCGGTTCCAGGCACCATGGGTCAGTACGGGTTCCGGACCTGCCTGCCGCAGGCGCCAGACCATACGAATGACGATGACCAGGGCCAATAACACCCCCACACTTTTATGCAGTGCCGGAGCCGTTTGATACCACTCATCATAGTAACCAAGGTCCACCATCCACCAGCCCAGTGCGAACAGTGCAAAAACCGCAAGCGCGCAGCTCCAGTGCAGCAACCTGCTGACAACACCGTAGCCCGATGCCGTATCAACGACCTTCATATTACATCCTGCATATCATGCTTTTTGGCCACACATACCGCATCCATTCCGCTCTTCTACGCTGGAAGCTGCCAGGAAGACTTTTACGGGCAGGCTTTTTTCTCCGGAAAATGTACACTGCAATGGTCCGTATCACCATAGTTGAACGAAAATGGCTGCCAATAAAACAGTACCCACCAGTATCAGCCCTGGCGCTTTTCTGAAGGCAGTCGCGGACCCGCAGCAGCGCAAAGACACCCAGGTGCTGCACCGGATGATGCGCGAGATCACCGGTAAGCGTGCGAAGATGTGGGGCGACAGTATCGTCGGTTACGGTTCCTACCACTATCGCTACGACAGCGGTCGGGAAGGCGATTTTCTGCTGACCGGGTTTTCCCCGCGCAAGCAGAATATCTCGGTCTACATCATGCCCGGTTTTTCAGCGTACGCGGGCCTGATGAAAAAGCTCGGCAGGCACAAGACCGGCAAGTCGTGCCTCTATATCAAGACACTGGAAGATATCGATCTGGACGTGCTCCGGCAGCTCATCAAGCAATCCGTCAGCGATATGCAGCAAATGTACCCGACCTCATGATCAGTGAAGATATCGACCTGGACAAGCTGATCGACGATATCGACCAGCAGCTGGAAATCCTCACCGCCATCGCCGCCGATAACCCGATTCTCAACGAACAGCTCAGAGTCCTGGGCGAGTCCCGGGAAACCCTGCTGAATCAACAGCTCGAAATCGGACGACTGTACGAGCTGATTGATCCGGACGACCTGGAAGACCACTCCACCACCATCGATCGCAGGGTCGACGACGCGTGAAATCCGGCGTTACGCCGAACCCAGGATAAAGCGCTTCAGATCACCGGACAGCTTGCGCAGCGACGGTTTATGGGTGTACATCATGTGCCCCGCATCGTAGTAACCCATCGTGATGTTCTTATCCACCCCATCCCGCAATCCCAGGTGGTTCATGGTGTACTCGGTTGCATAAAACGGTGTCGCCATATCGTACAGACCATTGGCGACAAACACTTTCAAATGCGGGTTCTTCATCATCGCACCGCGCAGGGTTTCCGCGACATTCACGAAATTGTTCTGGTGTTCGTCGTACTTCCAGCGGGGCAGCACCTTGAAGCTCAGGACCTCATAAGGCAGGTCAGATTCAAAGTTCAGCTCCCGGCGAACATAGTCATTCAGGCAGGCGGAATAGACACCCTGCACAACATTGAAGCTCGGGTCATGATCAAACATTTCACCGGCGTCATCACGGTCGACACCGGTGATGCGACTGTCAAAGCGACCCACGGAGCGCCCTTCCTCGCGCAGGATCTCTGTGGCGAATCGCATGATGGGAACCCGCAGGTTGTTCCGCAGGATGTATTCAGTCGAGAGCCCGGTGTAGCCCGCCAGTTTATCGGCGACAGCCTGTTTTTCATTGTCGGTGAGCTGGTCACCGCGATGCAGCGCCAACAGGTATTCCTCCTCCGTGAAGCGTTTCACTTCATTGATGAATTTCTGCTCATCCATCTGCAGGTATTTACGGGCCAGCTTGCCATGGTAGCGTGCTGTCAGCGCATAGGTCGGCACATAGACCACGAACGGCAGCTCGTTGCCGGCGTTGAACAGGATCGTCTGGAAGTTCAGCACCACTGAAACGAGCATGATGCCGTTCAGGTACAGTCCGAAGCGATCCTGCAGGTGCCCCGCAAGCCCCGAGGCCCGGGTTGTGCCGTAGCTCTCTCCGATCAGGAACTTGGGTGAACTCCAGCGCTGGTTGCGCGACACATAGAGCCGGATAAACTCGCCCACTGAATCCAGATCCCGGCGGAAGGTAAAAAACTCATCCGGATCAGCATCATCCCCGGACAGTGGTCGGCTGTAACCGGTCCCCACGGGATCAATAAACACCAGGTCAGAATCTTCCAGCAGGGTGAACTCGTTGTCTTCAACCTGCCAGGGTGGCGCCAGCCGTTTTGTCGGATCCGCATCATCAGCGCTGAGCGGCACACGTTTCGGCCCCAGCAGACCCAGCAGCATCCAGACCGATGACGAGCCAGGTCCACCGTTGAAAGAGAAGGTCACCGGGCGTTTCGCGGGGTTACGCACACCATCCCGGGTGAAAGCGATGAAAAACATTTCCGCCTTGGGCTTGTGCCCCTGCCGGTCGACCTCTTCCTTCAGCACGATGGTACCCACATTGACCGTGTACTTGAGGTCCCTGCCTTTAAGCCTGATGGTGTGCCGTGACGTGACAACCCGGTCTTCCACGGGGGTTACCTGGGATGCTGCCTGCTGCTGTGAATCTTTTTCCTCGACCATACCGGTTCCTTGCTGCTACTGCTCGATGGGATTCCCCACATTATAGACACCAGAGGCATAATGCTGACCCGGGATTCTCTCGATATCCGGCGGAAACGTGTCCCGCTTTCTCTGGAAATAGGTCTCACGATAACTGCCCGCACTGGCACGATTGTAGGTCGTGTAGAGCGCTCGGCGGGCGGCACCACTGCGATTCACCCCGGATCGGTGTGGCAGGAAGGAATCAAAAATCACCAGGTCACCGGGCG
>JAQCAK010000164.1 GCA_027621895.1 Pseudomonadota bacterium
TATTACCTGGTATCACTCGGTATTGATCTGATTGGCGACCTGATCAGGGACAGACCCCCGGCGACGCCGGTAATGACCGTTACCCTGGGGATCATCCTCTGCGTGGTGATGCGATTCCTGGTTGTCTCTTATGCCAGGCGTGCCATACGCCGTGTGGGAATTGCGGTGTCCTTTGACCTGCGCCAGCGCCTGTTTCAGGCGGTGCAGCAACAGGGTGCCAGCTTTTTCGGCCGGATGACCGTTGGCGATGTCATGACCCGTGCAATCCAGGACATTGCACTCATCCAGCGGCTGATTGCGTTTGGCCTGATTTCCATTGTGATCATGGTCTATGCCCCCTTGTTCGGCGTCTCTGCCATGCTGTTCAAGTCGGTATCCCTGACGCTCATGATCGTGCCGCTGCTGCCCGTGATCTTTATTTATGCGGTCCGCGTGGCTCATCGCATGGGGGTCAGTTCACGGCAGGTCCAGCAGCGACTGTCGGACCTCTCGGCGCATACCCAGGAAAACCTGTCGGGTATCCGGACGATCCAGGCGCAGGTACAGGAAGAAAACGAGATCAGGCGGTTCTGGAAAACCAATGATGACTATGCAACGGCCTTTTACGACCAGGCGCGCATCAGTTCTGAAATGTCGGCCTGGATGCCTTTTTTTGCGGCGATGGCCCAGCTGGTCATCATTGTTTACGGTGGCTACCAGGTTATGCAGGGAGACATCAGTGTCGGTGACCTGGTGTTCTTTTTCGCCTGCCTGTCGATGCTGCTGCAGCCGATCCGGCTCGCCGGCATGCTGCTGATGCTGCTGCAGCGAGCTGCAGTGGCCACGGATCGGCTGTTTGAAATCTACGATGCCGAGCCGGAAATCGTTGACCAGCCTTCCGGCGAGACTCCAGCGGTTATACGCGGTGATTTTGAGATTCGTCATCTCAGCTATACCTACCCGGGCAGCGACACTCCCGCGCTGGAAGACATCAATTTTCGAATTCGCCCCGGTGAATCGATCGCCATTGTCGGTCGAATCGGTGCCGGTAAAAGTACCTTGCTGCGCCAGTTCACCCGGATGCTGGACACCCCCCGCGGGGCGCTGTTTATTGATGGTCATGATGTGAACGACTATCCCCTGGCCCAATTACGGCGTGATATTGCCCAGGTGCTGCAGGATCCTTTCCTGTTCGGCGAACCGCTCAGCAGCAACATCAGCTACGACGACCCGGAGCGGCAGCTCGAGATGATCTGGGACGCGGCGGAGTCTGCTTCCCTGCGCCAGTCAATCGAGGGATTTCCGCAGAAACTGGGCACCCTGGTAGGAGAGCGGGGCGTCACACTGTCCGGTGGCCAGAAACAGCGCACCGCGCTGGCGCGTGGATTGATTCGTGACGCACCAGTGCTGATTCTTGATGACTGCTTCTCGAGTGTGGACACCGAAACAGAAGAACACATACTGAAGCGGCTCAAGGCGCTGCGGGCCGACAGGACCACGATCCTGGTCTCCCACCGGATCTCAACGCTGCGCCACTCAGACCGGATCATCGTCCTGGACGAGGGGCGGATCGTCGAATCGGGCAGTCACGAGGCGCTGCTCGCAATGAATGGCGTTTATGCCGAACTGGAACGGCTGCAGACCCAGGGAGACTCCCGGGCAGCGGTGTCCGTGTCATGAGCGAGGCCACTGGAACCAACCTGAACCGCAATCCGGACCAGAAGATGTTCGACGATGACCTGTCGGGCGCCGTCCTGAATTTTCAGCTGCTCAGGCGACTGATGTACTGGCTGAAACCCTACCGGATCGGCCTGATCGCCAGTACCTTGCTGGTGCTGATTGCCAGCTTCGCCGCCGTCATCATGGAGATCATGATCTCCCGCGTTCTCGTGGACTACATCATCGTCGGTGAGACCGACAGCCTGATGCCGGACCTCGGCATGATAGAAGCCACCCGCTGGGTCGAGCAGCACACGGGGCTTGCGCCCCTGCTGTCGGCCGGGCTGCTGTTTTTCGTGGTGATGGTGATCAGCACACTCGCAGGCCACTGGCACCGGCTCACGCTGACAGCAGCCATCGTCAAAGGCCTGCGTGACCTCCGCCAGGACCTGTTCAGTCATATGGAAACCCGCCCCAGTTCCTTTTATGACCGGGTGCCCGTGGGCCGGATCATGACCCGTGTAACCAACGACATCGAAGCGCTGTTTGAGATGCTGCGCGGCATGGGCAGCCTGATTGGTGAGTTCGTGCCGTTTTTTGTCGCCCTGGTGGTGATGTTCTCTGCCAGCGTAAAACTGACGCTGATTCTGCTGGCCATGGTGCCCGTTGTGATGCTGACCACTTTTTTCTTCCGCCGGGCATCCCGCGAGGTTTTCCGGCAGGTGCGCAACAGCGTATCCAGCCTGAACCAGGATCTGCAGGAAAACCTCTCCGGGATACAGGTCGTCCAGTTGAGCGGTCGGCAGCAGCGCAACCTGGAGAAGTACACCAGCCTGAACAAGGAGAACCGTCGCCAGGAGTATCGGTCCATCAACCTGTCGACGCTCTATGGCGCTTTTAATGACAGCCTGACCGGCATCGGGCTGGGGCTGATTATCTGGTTCGGCGCGGGTGAGGTGATCAGTGCAGAGATGACCATCGGCGGGGTGATCCTGTTCACACGCTTCATGAGCATGCTGTTCACACCGATCGTCACCCTGGGCGAACAGCTGAATGTGCTGTTCCGGGCCATGGCGAGTGGCGAACGCATATTCCAGGCCCTCGACTGGGATGAACAGATCCATGAGCCAGCGGACCCTGTCCAGCTGCCGGAACGGGTTCGTGGGCGCATCGAGTTCCGGCATGTCAGCTTCCAGTACCAGTCCGGTGAACCGATCCTGAAAGATGTGTCATTCACTGTGGAGCCGGGTGAGAAGCTGGCCATCGTGGGCCCGACGGGTTCCGGCAAGAGCACCATGATTCGCCTGCTGGGGCGGTTCTATGACTTTCCGGATGGCATGATTTTCCTCGATGGGATCGACGTCAACCGCATCGCCAGTCATGACCTGCGGACCCGTGTGGGCGTTGTCCTCCAGGATTTTCACATCTTCTCCGGGACGATTCTGGACAACATTGTGCTGGGCGACCCGGGGATTACCCGGGAGCGCGCCATTGAGGCCGCAAAGACTGTCAATGCCCACGGATTCATATCCCGGCTGCCTGCAGGGTATGACACTCCATTGCAGGAACGCGGTGCGAACCTGTCCCAGGGTCAGCGGCAGCTGCTGGCCTTTGCCAGGGTGCTGGCGGCGGATCCCGAGATTCTGGTGCTGGATGAGGCCACGGCCAGCATCGATACGGAAACCGAGCAGCTGATCCAGGACGGCATGCGCAAGCTGACAGCCGAGCGTACAGCGATCCTGATAGCCCATCGCCTGCAGACCATCCAGGAGGCAGACAGGATACTGGTGCTGCAGGATGGGCGTGTGATTGAGTATGGCACCCACCAGGAACTGCTGGCGCTGGGCGGCCTGTATAAAACCCTGCATGAACTGCAGTTCCAGGAAGTCTGATTCACCCCGCGCCGGCGGCGTTCATCCAGGCGTCTGAAACAATGAAACCCCGGGAGGTCTCCCGGTAGCGACCGTCGCTGTCTCTTGCCATCCGGGCGACGTGACAGGTGGCAGACCTGCTGGCGCAGAGCTGCTCGCAGAGTGCAGTGTGGCTTGTTATATCATCAGGTTCCACATTAGATACCAATGATAACCAGTTGATTTTATTAAGCTTGAAGTAGATTTCATCCCGAAGAACCTGATGCGAGGCGAAATCTTCCATTGAGATCCACCAGCCCTTCTCGTGGTTCGGGTTGATCCCCGCCGGGAACAGCCAGTGTGCTGCCTGAAACGCCGCCAGCGGGTAAAACAGGCGTCCCTTGACCAGCGCGCGGGTCCGCCTGAACGACCAGGATTGCGTCGCCAGCAGTTCCACCGCGGCGGGATGCAATCCCAGTTTCAGCTGGTGGTCTTCCAGGCGGGTAATCTTGTCATGCAGGGTATCTGTGGGATTCGGGCCGTGCCAGCGACCCATGTCGGCAGCATCCGGCGCATTCCCCGGCGACAGGTAGAATTTGCAGGCCAGCTCCCAGTGTTCTATCTCTGACTCCTGGTTGCGCACCAGCAGGTCGAATTCACCAATCGTCCGGGTCGCATCACGCACCGGCAGGTTGTGTGCCAGCAGTTCGAGTTGCGGCTGCTCCCTGATCCACCCGGCGAAGAACTCCTCGAACCGGATACCCAGTCGACGGGCGCGGATATCCGGCAAGGCGATACCGTCCGGCAGCCGGTCAAACCAGTCAGTTGGGGGATAGCAGGCGTCCCGCTGTGGTGACATCAGGGGCTGGCTGTGCAGGCACCAGTCAAGGTCCGCTCTGAGCTGCTGTTCAGCGTTTGAATTCATATCGGTTGATCAATGGATGGTGTTAGCGGTCCGCTCCGGGGTCACGGTATGATAGCGGATGACTTTGCACAACCGGCCAGAAGGAAAGGAGATTCCATGAGCATCAGGGCATCACTAGTGAGCTTTTTCCTGCGTCAGACGATCAGGAAGCAGTTCGAGAAGATGGATATCGAGAAGCTCCGCAATCAGAACAGCGGTTTCGGCGGCAAGCTGCCTGATGAACTCGTCACCGAGACCGTCAATGCCGGTGGCGTGGCGGCAGAATGGGTGCTCTGGCCCGGTGCAGCGGAAGATGCGGTCATCCTGTATTTTCACGGGGGTGGATATGTCTTTGGTAATCCTGACAGTCATCGCAACCTGGCCTGGCGGCTGGCGAAGGCCACGGGTGCCCGGGTGCTGGTCGTGGACTACCGGCTGGCACCGGACAACCCGTTTCCGGCGGCCGTCGATGATGCCCGCACGGCCTACCAGTGGTTGCTGGACCAGGGTTACGCGACCCACAAAATCGTGGTTGCCGGCGACTCAGCAGGCGGCGGCCTGGCTGCCGCATTGATGGTAGAACTGCGTAACCAGGGCATTGCACTGCCTGCAGCAGCCTCACTGATCTCACCCTGGGTCGATCTGGCGCTGACCGGCAAGAGTGTGACCACCAATGCGACCAAAGACGTCATGCTGTCCCCGGTAACACTGGAAAAGTTTGCCGCCCTGTACCTTGGGGATCGCGATGCGAAGGCACCCCTGGCGTCGCCAATCTACGCCGACCTGACGGGTCTGCCGCCGGTACAGGTCCTGGTGGGCAGTACCGAGGTGCTGTACAGCGACTCAGAACGACTGGTTGAAAGAATCAAGGCCGCCGGTGGCGAGGCAAGCCTGTCGGTCTGGCCAAAGATGCCCCATGTTTTCCCGATCCTGGCGGGATTAATCCCGG
>JAQCAK010000165.1 GCA_027621895.1 Pseudomonadota bacterium
GATATTTGCCGGCGAGTTCCCAGGCGATAAAAAAGGGTGTCCAGTCGATGTAGGGTACCAGTTCATCAAGCGGGTAGTCCCTGATGACGCGGGTACCGGTGAAACCGGGAGCGGGCGGTGTATAACGGCTCCAGTCAGGTGCAGCCCTGTTCTCCACGGCCGTGGCGTACGCCAGGGTATTGGTTTTGGCGGTTCGATTGCTGTTTCGAATCCGTATTTTTTCATACTCCTCGGCGAGGCTGCTGGCGAGCAGTGGCTTCTGCGTCTCGTTGAGAAGCTGTGACACAACACCCACAGCCTTGGAAGCATCCGGTACGTAAGCGACCACATCCTGGTGAAATTTGGGTTCGATCTTGACCGAGGTGTGCGCCTTGGAAGTGGTTGCGCCGCCAATGAGCAGTGGCTTTTTAATGCCCAGCCGTTCCATCTCGCTGGCCACATGGACCATTTCATCCAGCGAGGGGGTAATCAGGCCGGACAGACCGATAATGTCAGCGTTTTCTGCCTGGGCGGCTGCCAGAATTTTATCGGCAGGTACCATCACACCCAGGTCGACGACATCATAGTTGTTACATTGCAGCACCACGCCAACGATGTTCTTGCCGATGTCATGCACGTCGCCTTTAACCGTTGCCATGAGGATCTTGCCCTTGGGCTTGGCGTCCACGGTTTTCTCGGCCTCGATATAGGGCACCAGGTAGGCCACCGCCTGCTTCATGACCCTGGCGCTTTTCACAACCTGGGGCAGGAACATCTTGCCTGCACCGAACAGGTCACCAACCTGGTTCATGCCTTCCATCAGTGGACCTTCGATAACATCAATAGGCCTTTCTGCCTGGCTCCTTGCCTCTTCGGTATCCTCGGTAATGTACTTGTTGATCCCTTTAACCAGCGCGTAAGACAGACGTTCGTTGACCGGGTTCTCGCGCCAGCTGAGATCCTCGCCGGAATCCTTCCTGCCGCTGCCGGCATAGATGCCGGCCATGTCGATCAGCCGCTCGGTGGCATCGTTCCGTCGGTTAAACAGCACATCTTCGATACTCTCTCGCAGATCTTCCGGTACATCGGCGTAGATCGCGAGCTGACCCGCATTGACGATGCCCATGGTCAGGCCGGCCTTCACCGCATGGTAAAGAAACACCGCGTGAATCGCTTCCCGCATCGCGTTGTTACCGCGAAATGAAAAAGACACATTGGAAATGCCGCCGGACACGTGCGCATAGGGCAGTTCCCTGCGGATGTAGGCGCAGGCATCGATGAAATCCTTGCCGTAAAGATTGTGTTCCTCGATCCCCGTGGCTACCGCGAAAACATTTGGGTCGAAGATGATGTCCTCGGGCGGGAACCCCACCCGGTTGACCAGCAGGTCGTAGGAACGTTTGCAGATATCCCGCTTGCGTTGAAAACTGTCTGCCTGGCCGTCCTCGTCGAATGCCATGACGATCACCGCGGCGCCGTAGTCCAGGCAGGCCTGCGCCTGGCTGATAAAGGCTTCTTCACCTTCTTTCAGGCTGATGGAATTGACAACGGATTTGCCCTGGACACATTTCAGTCCTGCTTCAATGATTTCCCACTTCGAGCTGTCGATCATGATCGGCACCCGGCTGATGTCGGGTTCAGCTGCAATCAGGTTCAGGAAGCGGACCATGGCAGCTTTTGAGTCCAGCATGCCCTCGTCCATATTGATATCAATGATCTGGGCACCGTTTTCCACCTGCTGTCTGGCAACCTGCAGGGCTTCCTCATAGTTTTCGTCGCGGATCAGGCGGGCAAACATGGCTGAGCCGGTGACGTTGGTTCGCTCACCCACGTTGATGAATAAAGAATCCTCACGGATTTCGAAAGGCTCCAGGCCGGACAGCAGGCAGGTATGTTTGCGCTTGCCGGGTTTCCTCGGCTTTGCCGCGGCGGCGATTTCACTGAAAGCGCGGATGTGTTCCGGCGTGGTACCGCAGCAACCGCCAATCAGATTGATCAGTCCGTGGTCCAGGTAGTCCTTGAGCGATTCGGTCATGTGCTCAACGGTTTCATCGTACTCGCCAAACTCATTGGGCAGGCCGCGGTTGGGATAGGCAGAGACAAAGCACTCGGAGATGCGCGATAGTTGTTCAACGTAGGGTCGCAGCTCATCGGCGCCCAGTGCGCAGTTAAAACCCACCGCCGTGGGATTGGCGTGGCGCACGGAGGCCCAGAAAGCCTCGGTGGTCTGTCCGGACAGCAGCCGGCCGCTGGCATCCGTGATGGTGCCTGAAATAATGACCGGCAACTCGACGCCGCGTTTACGGAAGATCTGTTTTGCAGCAAAGATTGCGGCTTTTGCGTTCAGTACGTCGAAGATAGTCTCGATCAGGATGATGTCGGATCCACCATCCATCAGGCCCTCGATGCCCAGGCCATAGTCAGCGACCAGTTCATCGAACGTGATGTTTCTGAAGCCAGGATCGTTGACGTCCGGTGACAGGCTCGCTGCCCGGGTTGTAGGTCCGACTGCACCGGCCACGAAACGGGGTTTTGACGCGTCCCTGGCAGTGATTTCATCCGCGGCTTCACGGGCCAGTCGCGCCGATTCTCGATACAGCTCGTAGCTGAGTGCCTCGGTACCATAGTCAGCCTGTGACACCTGGCTCGCCGTGAAAGTGTTGGTGCCGATGATATCGGAACCGGCCAGCAGGTAGTGCCGGTGAATCTCACGGATGGCAGCGGGCTGGGTCAGTGATAGCAGGTCATTGTTGCCCTTGAGCGGTCCGTCATGGTCAGCGAATCGCGTGCCCCGGTAATCCTCCTCGGAAAAGCCCAGGGCCTGGATCTGGGTGCCCATGGCACCGTCAGTCACCAGCACTCGCTGTTGCAGAATGTCGATCAGTCGTTGTTTGAAATTGGTTGTCATCGGTCATACCCCCTGGCCGGGCGCGATTCTAGCAGGGTCAGGTGTTTCGGGCCTTGAAGATCTTGAACCTTGACCATGAAGCGGTTTCATGGGGCCGGTTGTCACAATAAACCCATGGTTTTTACCCGACGGTGAATCCACTAAAATGCGCAAATCGTAGTACTTTCAAGTATCAGTGAAGCAGGTGAGGCCGGCATCCGGGGCAGAAAATGGTAGAAGTGACAGCATCAGCACAAAAATATCTCGTCGAACTCCTTTCTCGACAGGAAGACAAGGACGTGGGCATCCGGATTTTCATCGCAGATCCGGGAACACCCATGGCAGAAACCTGCATCGCCTACTGTCGGCCCGGAGAAGAACAGGCAGACGATGAGAAGGTCCTCTACGAGGGTTTTACCGCTTGGATCGATGATCGCAGCAAACCGTTCCTTGAAGGTGCACTGGTCGACTACGCGGAAGACCGTATGGGCGGTCAGCTGACCCTCAAGGCGCCAAATGCGAAGGTGCCCCAGGTTTCAGATGACAGTCCTATTGAGGACCGTATCAACTATGTCCTGCACAGCCAGATCAATCCGGGGCTCGCCGCTCACGGTGGTGTCGTGAGTCTTGTTGAGGTTGTCGATGATGCTGTCGCGGTACTGCAGTTCGGCGGAGGCTGCCAGGGCTGCGGCATGGTGGACATGACACTCAAAGACGGTGTCGAGAAAACCCTGCTTGAGCAGCTGCCACAATTGACTGCGGTGAGGGATGTTACCGATCACTCGGTGACAGAAAACGCCTACTATCCCTGATTGCCCGGGCCAGCCCTGCTGGCCCTGACGCATTTATTGAAACAGCTCCCTTTAGTCCTCGGCGTCCTGCTGAAACTGGGCGTAGGCTGCGGCAGTACCTTTTGCCATCTTGTCTCCGTCGAAGGGGATGGACATCTCAGGCGTGAACTCGAGAACAACCCGCTCCGGTGTATCCAGGAACCTGACGAACAGGTCCGGGTTCAGGTTTTTGGTGAACTCATTGCCGTCGTCAGGGCGATGAGCCATGCCGTTGGCCAGCAGCCGGTAGAACCACTGCTTGGTTTCATCGTCATCATGAATGACCGTGTGTCCTTTATAGGTAACGGTCTTGCCGCCACCCATGGGGGTTCCCTTGCTGGTCAGAACGCACGATGACCGGCCGTCACGGGCAATGGCCTTGATTCGCACCCGTTCACGGGTTGCTGTCATCCAGATCTTGCCGTCAACCGGCACATAGGCAGTGATGACACCCAGCGGGTGGCCGGCCTTGTTGGCCCAGATGAAGACACATTCCCCCGCGGTTCTCAGCAATTCCTGCTCTCTTTCAGGATCAAGCCGGTACTGCTTCACGTCATCGTAATTCGTTGCCTGTTCGGTCATCTTTCCTCCGGTCATGGTGTGGTTCTGTGCAAAAAACAGTCAGAGTTGACTTTTTTACAGCGGATACTAGGCTGGGTCAATCTTACATCAGGAAGGTAGCAGGTCGATGATTGAAAAGCTGCGTTGGCTGGCAGGAGACTGGCAGGGGAGCCTTGGTCCCCAGACGGTTGACGAAAACTGGAGCGAGCCCTTCAGAGGCCATATGCAGGCAAGAGTCCGTATTGGCAGTCATGAAGAAGGTGCGACAACCATTGAGTTGCTATCGATACGGGAGACTGGCAACTCACTGGAGCTGCTGGTCCGGCAGTTCTCGCCGGCACTGGAACCTATTAACAGCCAGGATCTTGAGCTCGAGGAACTTGGGGATCACTTGGTCCGATTCTCGACCGACACGGGCGGGATCATCGGCCTCAAGTACAGCCAGCCTCAGCCGGATCAGCTGGAAGTGCAGGTCACCCTGGCCGGTGGCGATGCCGTCACGGCCAGTCTGAAAAGACCCTGATAGCAAAGGCGCCTGGCCGCTGGCTCAGGCGGTCTTGTCGAGTTGGGCTTCCAGCGGCTTTCGGCCGGGTAGACTGTCTTTAACCTTGTCGTGAAGCTCGCGAATCATCTTTTCCGTCGTTTCCCAGTCGACGCAGGCATCCGTCACTGAAACACCATACTGCAGGTCTGCCAGGTTGGCGGGAATGGACTGGTTGCCCCAGCCGATATTGCTTTCGACCATCAGGCCGACAATGGACTGGTTGCCCTCAAGAATCTGGTTGCCCACATTGCTCATGACCAGCGGCTGCAGACCGGGATCCTTGTTGGAATTGGCGTGGCTGCAGTCAACCATGATGTTGGCGGGAATACCGGCTTTCAAAAGCTGTTCCTCGCAGATCCGGACACTGACGGAATCGTAGTTGGGTCTGCCTCCGCCACCGCGCAGGACAATGTGTGCGTGCGCATTGCCCCGCGTGTGTATAACCGCGACTTCACCCTGGTGATTGATCCCCAGGAATCGGTGAGGTGCAGAAACAGACTGCAGCGCGTTGATAGCAACCTCAAGGTTGCCGTCAGT
>JAQCAK010000166.1 GCA_027621895.1 Pseudomonadota bacterium
GTCGTTAACCTGGGGCTGGGGTTTCGCGGGCCGCCCGGTTTTTACCGGGCGCTGCTGGCGTCTGGCGACAACGATGCGCGGGGCTCGGCTATCGTCATCCTGGCCACCTTTACCATCACGGCCGCGGGTACCGCGGCGCTGGCACCGTTTATCACACTGGGCCTGCTGCCGCTGGCAGCCATGGCTTCTGCCATCTGCATCGCATCCGTGGCAACGCTGTTACTGCTGCCGCGGCTGGCTGATTAAGCGGTTCGCTGCTGCCTTGCCGTGGCTTCATCCACCCAGGCGGAGTGGAATCCGAACGGCACCCGGGCCGGCATGATCACACGGGCGATGGGGCCATCTTCAAATTGCTCGGCATCAATGATGATGCATTCGCTGCGCTGCAGTTCCTCATCCCACACAAAGCCGATCACCCAGCCTTCCTGCTCTCTGGTACCACCGGGCTTTGGCGCAAAGATCGGCTCACCGCCGAGTCGGCCGGGGCCATAGGGGTAATGCACGCTGGTTTCGGTCTGCATGTCATAACGGATGATGCCGTCGAAGCCTGAATCCAGGCGATCACCCTTGATACGGGCCGCATAGGAATAGCGGTACGGCTGGCCGATCAAATCCTCGTTGATGCGGGCGAACTCACAGCCCCAATCCGTGTCCAGGGCACGTTCAGTCACGGCGCCGGTTTTCAGGTTCAGGCGCCACTGGTACAGCATGGGCAGGTCGCTGCGGTCACCGGGCTGGGGTTTGACTTCATCACCAATGCTGTTGCGCTCCGAGCGGCAGCCATCAACGACCACCTCCTCGCCGTCTTCATAGGCATTGACCGTGTGATAGCAGTAGCAGCTGGCCACATCGAACCACTGGATCTGGTCACCCTCGGCGCCACGCGCCAGCACGCCCAGGCGTGAGCCGTTCTCCGGCTGGAAAACCAGCATGCTCTTGCCCTGGGCCATGCGTTCGAAATCAAACACGCAGGGCAGATCCAGGATCACCGTGTGGTTCGAGGTAATCGCGCAGTCATGCATCATCACCGGCTTGGGAATATCCACGCCGGTGGAATGCACCAGCTCGCCCTGGGGATTGATAATCGACACCTTGCAGTGCGGTTTTTCAATCACGTTGTAGCCATAGGCAATCAACTCGCCTGTACGGGCATCGATCTTGGGATGGGCGGAAAACGGATGGGTCAGCTTGCCGTCGTAGTCCACCTCGCCGATGGGCGCCAGTTCCGGCAGGGTCACCTGAAAGGGTTTTGCCTGCTCCTGCAGGGCCAGGAATTTGCCCGCATGGAAAATCATGGCGGTGTTGGCGATGTTCTTCGAGAAGTTGTACTTGCCCGCTTCTTCCGGGCTGGTGCTGAGTCCATCCCAGATATAGTCGCCCTTCTCCCGCTCGGCCAGGTGGCCCTCCGTTTCCACGAATCGGTTGATATAGGTGGCCTTGCCCTGGCTGAACACCACCTCGTGGATCATGCCGTCACCGGCAAAAGGATGGTATTTCTCGGGATCGCTGACGAAAACCGGGTTGGCGCCGATGCGCAGGAACGCGCCGTTCAGGCCCGCGGGGATCTCGCCGATCACTTCATGGCAGGGTTCATTGTGCTCTGCCTGGACGGGGGCGAAATTGCCCTGGAAATAGGGAACGGTGGGGTTTTCGATATCAGCAATGCGCATGTTTTAAGGCCTGTAAATTGACTGGACTTAATGTGCCACAGCGCGGGGTTGGGGTCTATCGGCCCGCACCGGGGTGCGGGCTGTCAAGACGGGTGGTGCTTCAGGGATGTATTCGGGTTTATCGAGCAGAGATCAGCAGTGCTTCGTTCTCGGCGGTGTAGTACTGCTGCATGTCGGCGATGGACTTCATGGCCACCTGCAGGGTCAGGGCCAGGTAACGGCGATTCATCTTGTCGTTGACGCAGGTGCTGTCGCAGTTGCCGTCCAGCTCAATGCGGGTCGACGTGCTGTGGCTGCCTATCACAACCTGGCGGTGCGCGTCATAGATCTGCCATTCCAGTGTCAGTTCCAGGTACTGGTCCAGCTGCGGGTTTGCCGGCATCGTGATGGCGTCCAGCACCACCAGAGCGTCGAGTTCCTCGTTATCGAGGTCCGCATAGACTGCATCAATCTCATTACTGCCGATCAGCACTGCGGGCTGGCGGGTAGCAGGCAGGATGGCGTTGGCCACGGTCATGTCACTGCGCTTGAAGGCACGCTGCAGGGCGCCGACCACCAGGTGATGGTATCCATTAACACGCTCGGGGCCATATTCGTCATTGTCCAGCAGCATCACGGCAACGCTGACCGTCTGCTTTTCGCGTTCACCCACAAAGCCAGCCAGCGCGGTGGCCTTGAAGGTCAGGAGGGTAACAAGGATAAGAAGTTTTCTGATCATGGCTTTTCTCTTCTGGTCAGGGTGTTTGCCCTGCCGCTGTGATTGTGTGTCTGCCATGGGTTATGCACATCCCGTGCCAACCCCAAAAAACCGAGATTATTTATAATTTATTCAACGGGTTAAGAATCATTATTAAAGTGACTTATCGTCCAAAAAAGGTGACCCGTAGTGACCACACCTGACGCCAGACTGTCCCTGTCTGTCACCTGGCGCGCCCTGCGTCACCAACCCGTGCCGGCATCTGCCCGGCCGGGAACCACCGTGATATGGTAGGAGCCTTGATCGCAAGCAGAGGGAGTAACAGCGTGACTTACAAGGTTTATCAATGGTCCAGCGGCACCGTGGGTCGTGCCGCTGCCCAGGCCGCCGTGCGGCGGGATTCTCTGGAACTGGTCGGCCTGCACGTTCAGTCTGCCGACAAGGCCGGCAGAGACATCGGCGAGTTGATCGGCCTGGATCCGCTGGGTATCCCCGCTACCTCGGATATCGAGGCCATCAAGGCTTCCGATGCTGATGTGGTGATTCACGCTCCCCTGCCCTCGCTGATCTATGGCGACAACCCCGACCAGGACCTGGCAGATTTCTGCGAGTTGCTGGCGGCCGGCAAGAATGTGATTACCCTGGTGGGTTACCTGTACCCGAAGGTCCACGGCCCCGAGGTCGTGGAACGGCTGGAAGCAGCCTGCCGCGCCGGTAACAGCAGCTTTCACTCCAGCGGGCTTAACCCCGGCTGGATGGGTGACCTGCTGCCGCTCACCATGAGTTCACTGTGCGAGCGGATCGACCATATCCACGTGCTCGAGATCTCGAATTTCGAACACTACCCCTCCCCGGAGATCATGTTTGATTCCATGGGCTTCGGCAGCCCCCCGGACGAATTCGCGGTCAAGAACAAGCGCCAGAAAATCTGGCTGGACGGCCTCTTTGCAGAAAGCCTGCAGCTGGTGGCAGACGGCCTGGAAATGGGCGTCACAGAGATCAGCAGCACCCTGGAAACCGTGCTGGCCGATGAAGACATCCAGGTGGCTGCCGGGGTTGTGAAAGCAGGCACCGTCGCCGGTCAGCACTGGCGCTGGGCGGGGCTGGCGGGTGGCCAGGAAGTGGTCGCCCACGAAACCATCTGGCGGATGCACGAGCAGGTCGCGCCGGACTGGGCTGACGGCAGCAACCGCATCATCTTCAAGGGCAGTCCGAACATGAACCTGGAACTGCCGCAGAACTTCGCCTTCATGGACAACGGCATGCTGGCCACCGCCATGCACGCGGTGAACGCGATCCCCTACGTGGTAGAAGCCGGCCCGGGCATCAAGACCTTCCTGGACCTGCCCTGGATCTTCGCGCGCAAATAGAACAACAGGAAAAGGAGAACGCCCATGGCCCTTGAACCCGGCCCTGCCCATATCATCAAAGGTTTTCACCAGACCAAGGCCGAGGTGCTGGCAGACATCGCCGCACAGGATATGTGGCCCAGTATTTACGTGTCCGAGCGCATGGACGAACTGCCCCTGCACTGGCATGAGGGCGACGTCTGCGGCTATGTGCTGGAAGGCAGCAGCTACATCATTAATGAAAAAGGCGAACACATGCCGCTCGCCGCCGGCGACAAGCTGGTGCTGCCGGCCGGTGCCGTGCATGCCGAGGGTAAAGTCGAGGCCCGCATGGTGTACATTGTGGCCACGGCAGAAGCCAGTAACCTGATGGACGCCCTTAAGATTCATTCACCCGAACAATAACAAGAGACCAGTCCGCTGGCAGGAGCAACAACATGACGGATCCATTTAGACTCGAGGGCCTGCAGGCCGTGGTGACCGGTGCCGGCAAGGGCATTGGTCGTGGTATCGCACTGGCGCTGGCCCATGCCGGGGCCGATGTGGTGATCAGTTCCCGCACCCTGGCGGACCTGGAAGAACTCGCCGAGGAAATCGAGGAGCTCGGTCGCCGGGCAACACCGGTGGTCTGCGATGTGACCCAGATGGCGGAACTGGAAAACCTGGCGGATACCGCCAAAGCGCTGGGCCCCATAGATATCTGGGTCAACAACGCCGGTGGCCTGCCGGATGCCACCCCCCGTTACCTGACCCGCACCCCGGAAGACCGCTGGGACGCACAGATGAACCTGAACCTGAAAGCCGTGTTCATGGCCTGCCAGGTGGCTGCGACACGAATGGACGAGGGCGCCATCATCAATATTTCGTCCAGCTCGGCCAAGTCCCAGGGGAGCGTGAAAAACGGCCCCTACGGCGCGTCAAAGGCCGCGGTGAATCACCTGACCCAGACCTTTGCGCTGGAGCTGGCACCAAAGATTCGGGTCAACGCGGTGGCCCCGGGCCCGATCCCGACCGACAACTTCAACGAGTCGACCAACTTCCCTGAAGACACCCCCATCGAGAAGATCCTGCGCGTGCCGCTGGGCCGCCTGGGTGAACCGGCCGACATTGGCCACGCCGTGGTCTTTATGGCGTCACCGGCGTCCAGTTGGGTCACCGGGCAGTGCCTGTACGTCACCGGCGGGCTGTAACAGACGGAAACAGTAACCATGGGAACATCGCCAACGGTTATGGTCGTGGTGACCCAGCCGAAACATCCGCTCACGGAAGCCCAGTACAACGCCTGGTATTCAGACAACCACCTGCCCTATGTGCTGTTGTCCGACGGTTTCCCCAGTGCCGGCCGGTTCCGCCAGGCACACGTGGTCAAGGGCAAGATGACGCCCTACATCGCCTTCTACCAGGCAGACCATGCAGACCCGGAAGCCGCCCAGGCGGCCTACGCCGCCATCAGCCGGGAAGGCATTGGTGATCGCTGGAATGAATCACCGGGCAACAGCCTGGACATCGACTGGTGGGCCTACTACCAGAAGATCTGTGATATCGGCTCGCCC
>JAQCAK010000167.1 GCA_027621895.1 Pseudomonadota bacterium
CGGGTTGGCCTGCCTGCTTCGATCAGGGGGCCCAGACCAGGGGAAACACTTCCGGAAACTCTTCCAGGTGCTGACCGTCTTTGGGGTTGAAGTCATAGAGCCGAATCGGGTCAGGTATCGCCTGGCTTCTGCGACGCAGATAGGTCACATCGGGGCCTGCCCAGAGAGAGGCATGTGAACGTCGCGGGTGATCCAGCTCCACGCCGCCCAGGGCAGAGTGAAGGATGTTGCCGTGAAACAGCAGCACGTCGCCGGGCTCATAATCCCATCCCAGGATTTCAAAAGAGTCACGATGCGCATCGATTTCCGGTAACTCAGGCAAGCCCGGGTCAAGGAAGGAATCGAAGTAGGTCCAGTGATCATGGGCCTCCTTGCCAATGAGTACCTTACCGGCGGCAAATTCCTCTTCCAGCTTCCTGGCACCGTCCGGATCATCGTTGGGATCCATGCCCACAGGTGGCCGGTAGGTCGCATTCCACAGGTGAGAGCCCCTGACGACCTCCATGCTGATATTCCTCGGCGTTGGATCGGCACAGATCCAGGCACGAACCAGCTGGTGCCCTTCGACATTGTAATAACAGGTATCCTGGTGCCAGGCGCTGGGGGCGATTAGTCCTGCGGGCTTGTAGAACATCTGGTCCATGTAAAAGCGCACCGGCGCATCGAGGACCGATCCAACAATCTGTGCCAGCGGCGATTCGTCAAGAATCTGCTTGAGTTTCGGTGAATGACTGGCGGGCCACTGATCGATTCGCAGAGGCTCCGAGACACCCGCTGACATTCCGTCGGGATGATTGTTCGCGTATTCCAGGCCTTCATCCAGCACCTCGGTCCAGTCCTTGCCCATAATGCCTCTCAGCATCACGGCACCGTCACGGTGGAACTGATTGATCTCTTCCTTCGTGATCTCTCGAAGCATTTCTGACATAGCCATCGTTGTTTATTCTCCATCGCTTATGGTGTTAGCATAACGAAAAATAATACGCATACATTGTTTTTTATGCAACGGCGATGATGCGACGATACAAAACAATAGGTGCAACCCTGATCCTGGGGAAAACATTCGAACAACAACCTTAATCCTTCAGCAGGAGAAAACATGTCCGCATCATTCGAGTACATCGACTACCAGGTCGAAAATGGCAGAGCAAGAATCACACTGAACCGACCGGAGAAGCGCAATGCGCTGTCCATCGAGCTGGTCGAAGAGCTCCGGGACGCACTCTGGGAAGCGGATGATGACACGTCGGTCCACTGTGTGATTTTGAAGGGCGCTGGCAGCTCTTTCTGCGCTGGCTACGATCTGACCACCAATCGAACCCGTAAAGAAGACGGCGTGCAGCGCCGCAAGCGTTCAAGCATGGACGATGATGCCTGGGGAATCGAACGCTTTCAGCGCAGCCTGCGAACCCTGACAGAAATGCACAAGCCCTCTATCGCACAGATCCATGGCCATTGCTACGCCGGCGGCACCGACCTCGCGCTCTATTGCGACATCCTGATCTGTGCCGACAATGCCAGCATCGGCTACTCGGCACTTCGCAACATGGGAGCTGCGCCCAACCAGATGTGGCTTTACCACATCGGTCCCCAGTGGACAAAAAGGCTGCTGCTCACTGGTGACACACTCACCGGCAAAGACGCCGCGCGTATCGGGCTGGTGCTGAAGTCCGTCCCGGAAGAGTACCTGGAACAGGAAGTGGAAGGTCTCGCCGACCGACTGAGCTGGATTGATCCAGAGATGCTCTCGACCAACAAGCGAATCATCAACGTCGGTATGGAGCTGATGGGCGCGCAGACACTCCAGCGCCTGGCCGCAGAAAACGATGCAAGGGCGCACACGACCCAGGCGGCGCGGGATGTATTCAAACAGATCGCCACCGAGGGCCTGCGAGCCGCACTCCACGACCGGGATGCACCGTTCGGTGACAGCCGCGCACGTGTGATTGGTCCCGAGATCCGTGACGAAAACGGTAGACTTGTCGACAACGACTGATTGATTCCGGACCGGGATACGGCTTATGAAAATAGGATTGATCGGATTCAATATCAACAGTGAAAGCGGCGAGCAGATCATTGAGGTCGCGCAACTCGCGGAAGCCTGCGGCATCGAGTCTCTGTGGACCTTTGAGCATGTCATGGTGCCCATGGAATACGAGTCACGGTACCCCTATACCGCGAACGGCAGGATGGCCGTTGTCCCGGAGACCGTGATGGTCGACCCGTTGATCGGGCTCGCCGGCGTCGCGGTCGCAACGAAAACGATTCGGCTTGGCACCGGCGTCAACATCCTGCCGCAAACCAACCCGCTGCTGCTGGCAAAACAGGCTGCAAGCCTGGACTTCCTCTCCGGCGGGCGACTCATGCTGGGCCTGGGTATCGGTTGGCTTGAGGAGGAATATGACGCCATGGGCGTGCCTTTCCGGAACCGGGGGAAACGCAACGACGACTACCTGGAAGCCATGCGTAAAGTCTGGAGCGGCGACGTCGTTGAGCATGAAAGTGAGTTTCTTTCCTGGCACGGATTCAAAAGTCATCCCTTGCCTGTTCAGACACCACTGCCCATTGTCATCGGTGGTTCGCGGGGCAAGGCTTTTGATCGAATCGCGAAATACGCCCAGGGCTGGTATGCACCCCGACCCACTGACGAGGATCTGGAGACCATGACGCGACGAATGCATGAAACCTGCGAGGCACACGGGCGGGACCCGGCCGAGATCGAGATCTCGACCATGTGGATACCGGAGCCCGGCAATATCTCTGTGGACAGGTACGTCGAACTGGGCGTGGACCGCCTCATTGTGCCGATATACGCGCTGTCCGAGCAGGGCACTTCAACAACAGACTGGATCAAACGGTTTGTTGATGATGTATTGGTTAATATACCGAACGGGTAATCAACCTCACTTTCAACCATTCCAGGGACCGCGCCTTATGGAAAGCATCAGTGTCGACACCGCCATTTTTACCACCAGGTCAATGCGCCACCTGCGCCCGGACCCGGTGCCGAGGGAAGACCTCGAGTACATCGTTGAAGCCGCCACGATG
The DNA here is from genome assembly GCA_027621895.1 of Pseudomonadota bacterium. Classification (GTDB taxonomy): domain Bacteria; phylum Pseudomonadota; class Gammaproteobacteria; order Pseudomonadales; family Azotimanducaceae; genus UBA9659. The sequence continues at coordinate 3,049 of JAQCAK010000167.1, forward strand.
GCACCTTCAGCCGGCAACTACCAGATGTGGACTTTCGTCGTCGTCACTGATGAAAACACCCGACAGAAAATCGGCGCGGCCTACCAGGAATCCGGAAACGCCTACATCCGGGACACGGTACTCGCGAACCCGGATACCGATGAGGAAAGAATGCACGTATATGGCAAGGCAATGTACACCGTCGATCACCTCGCCGAAGCACCGGCTATTGTTGTTGCCTGTTCAACCATGCCGATCCCCAATGACAGCGGCGCAGCCTCCGGCCTTTTTGGTTCGGTGTTTCCAGCGATCCAGAATTTGATGCTGGCCGCGCGAGGTCGAGGGCTTGGCACCGTATTACTGACCCTGGCAACGGACCACACACCGCTCCCCCCGAAAGAAAATACGCCGGTTCGTGAGTTACTTAACCTGCCCGAGGGTATTGAAGTGGTCGCTCTCATCCCCGTGGGCTATCCCAGGGGAAAATGGGGTAGACCGCGAAGAGACGAGAACCTGAAGGTCCTGCACTGGAATACCTGGGAAGGTTGAATCGAAGGACTATTGTATAACCGCCGCGTTCACCGTTCCGGGCAACGGTGAACGCGGCTTTCCGTGCTAACCCAGAATCAGGTCCCGAAGTCCACTGGCAGACAGGATTTCCACCCAGTAACCATCAGGGTCCTTGACAAACGCCAGTCCCTTCATCTTGCCGTCATCAGGACGCTTGACGTATTCCACACCCAGCGAATCAAAGCGCTCACAGGCCGCATAAACATCCGGGACGGATATCCCAATGTGACCGAAACCCCGCGGCTCTTCATTGCCATTGTGATAATTGAACCCTTCATCGGACTCGGTGCCGTAATTGTGCGTCAGTTCAAGCAACGCGGATTGTTGAAACACCCATTTTGCGCGTTCTGCGCGATCTTCCGGAATCGGTGATGTCGGGTACCCCATGAAGTACAGACTGAATTCCATATCGGGGAAATCAAACTGGTCCAGCAGGGTCATGCCGAGAACCTCCTGATAGAACGCAAGGGATTTCGACGGATCCTTTATCCGAAGCATGGTTTGATTCATTACAAAACCATCAGTTGGCGCTGCCATATCTCACTCCTTCACTTTTTTACAATCACTGCGGCTGCCCAGGCCGGCCAGCATCTTCCCATTTATTGACTTCATAACACAGGCATTCACCCGGAAAAACTGCCGCGATCCAACAGACAACCCTTGCAAACAGCTTGTCAGTCGCAGCGGAGGCACTGGTTTAACGCGATCTTTCATACGCCAGGGTAGATTGTTCAAACCCCATTTCCGTGCTTTAGTACTCCTACGAGAAGAAGAGAGTCGTGGCTGTTACCGATAAGAGTCCAAAGCCGTATCGCGAACTGACTGTCGCTGCTGTTGTCCTGGGTGTACTGATCGGGGCGATGATGACAGCGGCTTTCATCTATATCGCCCTGAAACTCGGTTTTACCCTGCCGGGTTCCACGGTTGCCGCTCTTGGGCTTCGCGATTCTGCGCGGCATCATGGGTCGCGAATCGATCATTGAGAACAACCTCAACCAGACCGTTGCATCCGGCGTCAACAACGCCTCTGCAGGCATCGCTTTTACCTTGCCCGCCCTGTTTATCCTCAGCCTCAATGATCCGACACTGGCTGATTTCAATCCCTGGTCAGCGATTCTGGCAGCAATTGCGGGTTCATTTCTTGGCATAGTCGTGATCATCCCATTGCGCAAGCAGATGATCGAGTTCGAGCGGCTGCGATTCCCAAGCGGTATCGCCGTCGCCAGCCTGCTGCGTTCACCCGGTGCCGGCGTGCAGCAGGCAAAGTTGCTGGCGGCCGGCTTCGGTGTTGCCTGCGCGGCGCACATACCCGCCTATTAAGGCGTGATTCCGGACCAGCTCGCACTTGGCACCTGGATCGGGCTGCCCCACTGGTTACCGGTTACCCTGGGCATTTCCTTCGCCAGTATTGGAGCCGGCCTGCTCGCCGGTCGCGGCGGATTGCCCTTTGTCTTCGGCGGCATGCTGGCCTGGTGGGTACTGTCGCCAGTGGTGATTACCCAGGGCTGGGTACCTGATGCGGCCCTGATCGGCGTTGCCGCCGATACAGCCTGGGAGACCTGGGCCTCGGATGTCCTGTATGGACAGATGCTTCGTCCTCTCGGTATCGGCATCCTCGTTGGTGGGGCGATTGCCGGCGTGATCGCCAGCCTGCCAGCATTGCGAGC
>JAQCAK010000168.1 GCA_027621895.1 Pseudomonadota bacterium
TTGCCTTGAAGACAAAATCACTGGAAGGCAGGAGCTGCATCGAGTCGAGCCGGCCAGAAATAGAAGACAGGTTATCGCCGGAAGGTATCTCGAACAGCACACGCTGATCGATGGTTGCTGACAGCTCCCTGTAAAGGAAACCACCGGCAAGGATTGCAGTCAGGGACAGAATCAGTCCAGCTGTCAGCAGTTTCTTCAGCAAGCGTCAATCCAGGCGCCGAAATATCAGCGTACCGTTGGTGCCGCCAAAGCCAAAGGAATTGCTCAGGGCTGCGTCTATTCTCATCTCCCGTGCCTGATGAGGAACATAATCCAGATCGCAGCCCTCGCCGGGGTTATCCAGGTTAATCGTGGGCGGCGCGACCTGATCCCGTATCGCCAGCACGGAAATCACCGCCTCAATAGACCCGGCTGCTCCCAGCGCATGGCCGATCATGCTCTTGGTAGAGCTGACGGCCACCTCGCCCGCATGGCTGCCCATGACCGTTTTCACGGCAGCGGTCTCGGCGATATCACCGAGAGGCGTTGAGGTACCGTGGGCATTGATGTAATGCACGTCAGAGGCATTCATGCCTGCATTGAGGAGCGCGTTCTGCATGGACATGGCGGCGCCTGCTCCATTCTCTGCAGGTGATGTCATGTGTGACGCATCGGCACTCATTCCAAAGCCCGCGAGTTCGCAGTAAATTCTGGCGCCCCTGGCTTTCGCATGTTCCAGTTCTTCAAGCACCAGCACCGCAGAGCCATCACTGAGGACGAAGCCATCTCGATCAGCATCCCAGGGTCGACTGGCAAGCTCGGGTTCATCGTTGCGGGTGGACAGGGCTTTCATGGCGGCGAAGCCAGCCATGGTTGTCGGTGAGGTCGATTTCTCGGCCCCGCCTACCAGCATGGCATCACAATCACCGGCTGCAATCATCCTCGCGCCGAAGCCGATATTGTGGGTACCCGTGGTGCACGCAGTCGTGATGGCAATATTCGGGCCCTGCAGGCCATACATGATCGACAGATGGCCGGCGACCATGTTGATAATGCAGCCCGGTACAAAGAAAGGCGTGACCTTTCGCGGCCCGCGGGTGTTAACCACATCATGGCACTGTTCGATGGTGACAATACCTCCGATGCCCGATCCGACGGCGACGCCAATCCGGTGGCGGTTCGCGTCCGTGACCTCGAGTCCAGAATCCTGCATGGCCTGGATGCCGGTGACCAGACCGAACTGAATGAATCCATCCATGCGCCGGGCTTCCTTGGGGGGCAGGTAGTCGGCGATATCAAATTCCGGCACGGCACCGCCAAACCTGACGGGGTAATCCGTGGTATCGAAAGACTCGATCGGACCGATCCCGCTTCGCCCCGCTGTAAGTCCCTCCCAGGAAGACGCCATGTCGACACCCAATGGGGTCAGCATGCCCATACCAGTTACAACGACTCTTCGATTCAACGGAACATTCTCCCAGATTTCAGGTCTTGTTGATTGGACAGCGCAGACCGTGGCAGCCTGTCACCGGTCCAGAAATACAAAAGCCGTGATCGTACTGGACGACCACGGCTTTTAACAAATCAAAAACTACTGATCAGGTATGAGCTTCGATGTAATCAATAGCTTCTTTTACAGTGGTGATTTTTTCAGCTTCTTCGTCAGGAATTTCAGTTTCAAATTCCTCTTCCAAAGCCATCACCAGCTCGACTGTGTCAAGAGAGTCTGCGCCGAGATCCTCAACAAAAGAAGCCTCCAGAGTGACCTCCTCTTCCTTGACGCCGAGTTGTTCACAAACCAGTTTGGTCACTCGTTCTACGATGGTGCTCATGTTCAGATGTACTCCTACAGATATGCAGTCAAGCTGCGCTAGTTTAATGAAATGCCGGACGACCGATCAAGCCTTTTAGCCGTCCTGAATCAGCAATTCCATGTCAAACCCTTATAATTCAAAGGCTTTCGTGGTTTCGCCTGGATTTGCCGGTCAGGTCATATACATGCCGCCGTTAATATGGATTGTTTCACCCGTGATGTAACCTGCATTGTCGCTGGCAAGGTACCCTACCAGTGACGCGATTTCAGCGGGTGACCCAAGCCGCCCGAGGGGAATCCGCTCGAGCATGGCATTGCGCTGGTCTTCAGTCAGCGCGTCTGTCATGTCGGTGGCTATCAGACCGGGTGCAACACAGTTGACGGTGATACCCCGGGAACCGAGTTCCGCTGCCAGGGATTTGCTGTACCCCACGATGCCTGCCTTGGCAGCCGCGTAGTTGCTTTGACCTGCATTACCCATTGCGCCGACCACAGAGGTCAGGTTGATCACCCTGCCCCAGCGCGCCTTTGTCATTGCCCGCAGGCACTGCTTCGTGACGCGAAAAATCGAGTTGAGGTTCGTGTTGACCACGTCATCCCATTCCTCGTCTTTCATTCTCAGCGCAATGTTGTCACGGGTGATCGCAGCATTATTCACCAGCACCAGGGGTGCGATGTCATCCTGCTTGAGCTGTTCGAACAGATCGCTGATGGATGCGGCTTCGCTGATGTTCAGGACGTACCCACGGCCCCTGTCACCCAGTTCCTCAGTGATTGCTGCAGCGCCGGCCTCGCTGGTTGCAGTGCCAGCAACGAAAAATCCCATGCCCGCAAGCTCAGCAGCAATGGCTTTACCAATGCCACGGCTCGCGCCGGTTACCAGTGCTGTTTTGTCCGTCATGAAGAAAGTGCCTCGGAGACAGCGGACAGATCAGCGCCGGTGACATTCAGTGCCGTAATGGACTTGTCAATTCGCTTGCAGAGCCCTGAAAGCACCTTGCCCGGGCCGCATTCGATGATGGTGGCAGCACCCTCACCTGCCATGGTCTGGATCGTTCCTGTCCACAGCACGGCGCTGTACATCTGGGTGACCAGGTTAGCGCGGATGGCGGCCGGGTCCTGTTCGATTCGTGCATCGACATTCTGGACCACGGGGACAACGGGCGGGTTAAACGTGACAGCGGCCAGTTCTGCGGCCATGGCTTCTGCGGCGGGTTTCATCATGACACTATGGAAAGGTGCGCTCACCGATAGCGGCATCGCTCGACGCGCCCCTGCAGCCTTGCAGCCGTCGATCGCCCGTTCCAGGGCTGCATTGACGCCAGCGATAACGACCTGGCCCGGTGCATTGAAATTAACTGCCTGAACGATCTCGTCGCCCTGGCTCGCCGCGGCACAGACCTCGGTCACCTGGTCGTCGTCCAGCCCCAGCACTGCAGCCATGCCGCCCTGCCCCATGGGTACCGCGGACTGCATCAGTTGACCCCGTTTCTGTACCAGGGCAACGGCATCCCTGAAATCCAGGACACCGGCAGCGACCAGTGCGGAGTATTCTCCCAGGCTGTGTCCCGCAACGATATCAGGCCGGGGCAATCCCTGGTCTATCGCGTAACGGAACAGGCCAACACTCGCGGTCAGCAGTGCCGGCTGTGTAAATTCAGTCTGATTGAGCTGTTCGGCAGGTCCATTGGCAACCAGGGACCACAGGTCGTAACCCAGGACGGTGGACGCTTCCTCGAACAGGGGGGCGACTTCTGATGCTACATCCTGCAGCATGCCGACTTCCTGGGAACCCTGCCCCGGGAAGACATAAGCAAGCTTAGTCATAGCCGATCAGTCGTTGCTTTTATGAATGACTTTTTTACCCTTGTAGAAACCATCAGCGGTCACATGGTGACGGCGATGGGTTTCTCCGGTGGTCGGATCCTCAGAGAGCGAAGGCCCTCCAAGTGCATCGTGTGATCGTCGCTGCCCACGTCTTGAGCGCGTTACTTTACTTTTTTGAACAGCCATTTCAGCTCTCCGATTATCTGAGTATCTCTATGTCTGGTCTTTATCTGCCTTCTTGAAAGCATCTGCCAGTCCGGCAAAGGGCCGGTAAGTATCACCGCCGATATCATCCTCACGGGATGCTTCACCGGGATCTGCCTTGTTCTGGACCTCTGCCCCGGGACACGCCGCAGGGTGCCTGGGAATCATCGGAACTGACAGCAGCAGCTCATCTTCCAGCAGTTCAACGAGTGAAAGATGATCTTCACCGCAGATAAAACCGTCTTCGTCGTCATCCAGTGCAGCCAGTGCGTCCTCACCGGGAACGACCACAACCTGCAGGCTGGATTTCAGGGATTGCGTATACGGGTTCAGGCATTTCTGGCATACCAGGCTGACACTGGCCGAAACCGTGCCGGTGATCCGGGTCTGACCCAGCTCACTCCTGCTGAAGGCAATCTCCAGATGAACGTCCCCGCTGTCGTCAGCAAGCGCTTCGCCTAACCGGGGAAGGCTTGAGACTGGCACCGAACCATTGAACTCCCGCTGCTGGTTTGCCAGTTTGCGGTGATCGATCAGATCCGGGATAGGCCCTGTTAACATAACGGGCGCATCTTAGGGAGTCACCTATGACGTGTCAAAAGAAAATTACAGGAATTCAGTAAGATATGACGCATTCAAACCAGATTTCGACCCGGCTGATACTGGCATCAACCTCGCCCTACAGAAAGCGCCAGCTTGAGAATCTGGGGATCCGGTTCAGCACGATTGCTCCCGTTACTGATGAAACACCGTTACCCCGCGAATCACCCCGGGCGCTGGCAGAACGCCTGGGTACTTTAAAGGCAGGCAGTGTCGTTCGGTTGCTCGAGGCAGCGGATGAAGCCGATACCCGGCAGCCCTGGGTGGTCATCGGTTCCGACCAGGTGTGTCACCTGGGTGATACAGTTTTTCACAAGCCAGGCAACCGCGAGACTGCAGCCGAACATCTCAGGCTATTCAGTGACCAGTGGGTGACATTCACCACCTCGCTGGCGCTGCTGACCAGCCTGGGCCAACGTGTCACGGTTTCCGAGGACTTCCATGTTCATTTTCGACAACTGGACGATGCCATGGTGGCTACCTACCTGGACCTTGACGAACCCTGGGACTGTGCCGGGTCTATCAAGGTTGAACAGGCCGGTGTCGCACTCCTGGATGACATGAAGGGACGGGACATCAACACGCTCTACGGGCTACCGCTGATGGCCCTGTCTGACCAGCTGGCATCCCTGGGGTACTCGATATTTGACTTCAGATAAGTCTTGTATGCGATTGTTTTTATTATATATTTAAGCCTGTCTTAAAGTGCTTTCCCAGGGTTTCAGCAAAGGCGTCATTCAGTGGGGCTTCCACGCTGACAGCTGGCTGGCCACCCAGGGCTGGAATATCCAGCCCACGGGCATGCAGCATCAAATGTGAAAAACCCATC
>JAQCAK010000169.1 GCA_027621895.1 Pseudomonadota bacterium
TTTCCCTTCGAACCGTTTCCCGATGAACCCCCCGGTGGAGAAGTCTGGCTAGAAGACCAGGGATTCACTGATGATCCAGTTGCAAAGAGCCGTGCCGGTGATGGCAGTGCCAGTCCCGCTAATGAAACATCCGCCAGTGAGGGAAATACAGCGGCCGGGGAATCATCCTCGACGGCTGTTGAGGCAGAAGAAACCGGGGAGGAAAAAGACAAAGCGCCACGGCAACCTGATTGATTGCTCGCCTGATGTGGGCAGGGTGCGTTACTGGCTGTTGACCCGCCAGCTGTAGCGCAGGTCAGGGCTTACCTCCGTGAAACTGACCTGGCCTGTTGCGGGTTCGAGCTGTTGCCTGATGAATGGGCCAACACCGCCTGATGCCTCGAAATCCTCGCTGTACCAGTCAAACAGCTTCGAGACATGAAGCCTGTTGCCATCCAGACGGGCACCCTTGCGGGTATTCAGCAGGAACTGGCGGGTCTGGTCTGCCAGTTGATCGTCCAGCAGGGCTGCCTGATACGGCTCACGGCGCAGGTCCGGGCAGCTGAGAGAGGCGCAGTTCACGGCGAAATGAATTCTGGGCTCGCCGTGACTCCTGATGATCCCGTGTTCGATGTCATCAAGCGTCAGCCTGCCGGCGGCATTCTCCAGCATGATGTTGTCCCAGGGCCCCTTAAAAAAGCCGCCGATATCCCGGATGCTCTCGACGGGCCAGTGATCGATGATCAGTTGCAATGTCAGCAGGTTGTAGGCGTTGATATAAAAGGCCAGTTCCTCGGCTTTACCCTCCAGCTGCGAGACATCAAAACCTCGAATATCTTTGACAACCTGGTGAAAACGCGGGTCTTCAGAGAGCCCCGGATAGTCAACCAGGTTCGCCGCTATCTGGTTGATTTCTCCCTCGACGACGTATTGTTGCAGGAGTTCACCATACAGACGCCAGTCGGGTTCCTCGGCGGCAACCCCGATTGACCAGCCGATGAGCAGTAACAGCCACTTCTGCATGAAGCTTCCTTTGTCAGTGTCAGGCTCATAGACCCGGCAGATGTCAAAACGTTACAGCATCGGGCTGGCAGAGTTTAAACAATGTGTTTGAGGATCATGCATTTCGCTTGATGTCCCGGAAGGGGCCCGTATCGGATCGGGTCTCCTTGGGCATCCCAAGTACCCGCTCGGCGATGATATTGCGCTGAATTTCATCCGTGCCGCCGGCGATGGAAATCGCCGGCACAGACAGCAGCACTTCGGCGATCATGCCATCGACAGCGGAGTCCGGGCCTGCGGCCATGGCGTCAGCACCGGCAATCATGGTGTGAACGTGGGCGGCCTGCCTGGCGATGATGCTGGCCGCCAGTTTGCCAATTGAACCTGACGGCACGATCTCGTTGCTGCCGGACCGCCGTTTTGCCTCGGCGACGGCGGCAGTCAGGCCATTGGCCTGCTGCATCGAGAGCAGTCTGGCAATTTCCTGGCGGATCGCCGGATCCTTGATCGCTCCGGTTTCCCTGGCCCGTGACATCACGAGATCGACCCGTCCCTCGCGTTGGGGATACCAGCTGTAGGGTTCGTTGGCGATGGCCTGCTCCCGGGCGTATTCCTCGTAGACACGCCCGGGCAGATCCAGATTGACCGCGCTGCGGCGAGATCCCCGGAAACTCTGGCGTTCGTAAGACAGAGTGGTGGCAGCGACGGCCCAGCCGTTGCCCTCTCCACCGAGCAGATCTCCGGCAGGGACCACGGCATCGGTCATGAAGACCTCGTTGAATGACGCGTGACCATTCATCTGCCTGAGTGGGCGCACCTCCACCCCCGGCTGGTGCATGCTGATCAGGAAATAGCTTAGGCCCTGGTGTTTCGGCAGATCGAAGTTTGTGCGTGCCAGCAGGATACCGAAATCGGCGTGATGGGCGCTCGTATTCCAGACTTTCTGACCATTGATAACCCACTGGCCATCGCGGAGTGCTGCCCGGGTGCTTGCGCCGGCGAGGTCAGAACCGCTGCCCGGTTCGCTGAACAACTGGCACCAGGCGTGTTCCCCAGTGAGGATCGGCCTCAGGTAGCGGGCTTTCTGCTCATCCGTACCGTGCGCAAGGATGGTTTCAGCGGCAAGCCCCCGGGGACTAGATGATGCTGCCGGCACAATGTTCCGGTTGGCGAAAACCTGCTGAACCAGCTGTGCCTGTTGTGAAGTGAATCCCCGGCCATGAAAATCAGTCGGCCAGTGGGTTGCCGCCCAGCCAGCATCCACAAGGATGCTTCGCCAGGCAACCAGGGAATGATCCGGCGACCAGTGTTCATCCAGCCAGGATTCAAGTTCTTTCCTGATGTCTTCATCCTTCATGAGATGGCCTCCAGCATTGTCATCATCCGCTCACGGTGCAGGTGCGGGCTGCCCATGAACACCTCGGCGCTCTTGGCGCGTTTGAACCAGAGATGTGTGTCGTCTTCCCAGGTAAATCCGATACCGCCTCGCAGCTGTATGGCTGTTCTTGCGACCTCCATGTACAAATCGCTGGCCATGGCCTTGGCCATTGCCGGCTCATGGGCGACCTCATTTCCAGCGTCCAGGCAGGCTGCCGCATGGAAGGTGACTGATCTGGCGAACTCCAACTGCACCAGCAGATCTGCACAGCGATGTTTGAGCCCCTGAAATGAACCGATGGGACGACCGAACTGATAGCGCAACCGGGTGTATTCGATGGTTGAATCGAAGAGTCGCTGGGCGCCGCCGATCATCTCGTGGGCGAGTGCGACGATGATGTGATCCCATAACCGATTCAGTCCCTGCCTGGTGACGTCGCCAATTCGAACGGCCGGCGTGTGGTCGAAGCTGACGCGACAGAGTTTGCGTGTTTCATCGATAGCCTGCCTGGGTGTGATTCGGAGTCCGTTCGCGGGGGTATCCTGAATCTCCAGCAGGTCCAACAGATAGAGTCCGAGACCACCGGTTTCCCTGGCAACGACCAGCATCAGGTCTGCATTGTTCGCGTCGACAACCAGGGGTGCTGTGCCCTGTAGATGACCCGATGCGTCCGCGGCCAGGGATGATCCCACCTTCACCGGGTCGTTCAGATCATCAAGCACCAGGCACCCCAGCGTTTCGCCCGCGGCCAGACCTGGCAGGAGTGCCGTTTTTGCCTCGTCGCTGGCCATTTGCAGCAGGGCGTAGGTGGCCATCACCGAAGACGCAAAGAAAGGACCGCAGTACAGATACCGGCCCATCTGCTCTGTGGCGATACCCAGTTCAATCGGTCCAAAACCCGACCCGCCCCAGGTTTCCGGAATATGAATGCCGGTCAGTCCCAGTTCGCTGGACAGTCGACGCCAGACTTCAGGGTCGTAGCCGCTTTCCGTGGCCATGAGTCGCCTGACCTCCGTGGGAGGGGAGCTGGCTTCCAGAAAGCGGGCCACCATGTCCTGAAAATCTATCTGGTCTTCTGAAAGGGTGAGTTGCATGTTGTCTCTCCGGGATTGATGACCGTCGCTGGTCCTGGCTCAACGATGGTCGATTGGCCTGGCGTCGAGGACGGTCAGGCTGACATATCCACGCCAGCGCTTCGGAGAATGCCGGCCATCGCTTCAACAGACTCCAGGAATGCAGCGCCCGATGTCTGCCTGGGTTCGGGAACGAGGTGTGTGACGCCGGCATCCCGATAACGATCCAGTTCTCGCCTGATCTCGTCGTGATCGTCCTCGAGTGCGTCCCAGCCCGTGCGCATCGATATGGTAAAGCCAGTGTCTGGTCTGGCAGCTTTCATTCGCCTGATACTCTCGACAACCTTCTCAGCAGGCTGGAAGGCACCATGCCAGCCGTCGCCCACTCTGATGGCCCGGTCAATCGCGACAGGCGCGTGTCCGCCAATCCAGATCGGAATTTCACCGACAGGCTGTGGTTTGGTCCGCATGGAATCCAGCTTGATGCCATGTACTGGATAGTTGTCGGTGATGTGATCATCTGTCCAGAGACGGCGCAGTATCTCGATGGCCTCGTCAGTGCGCGCGCCACGCTCCTCAAAAGGAATGCCCAGCGCCTTGAATTCGGCCTCGTACCAGCCGGCAGCTGTGCCAAGGATCACCCGACCACCGCTCAACTGATCCAGTGAGGCCAGTGCCTTTGCCACGAAAAGCGGGTTACGCATCGGCAGCACCAGCACGGAGGTGCCGAGTCCCACGCGGCTTGTTGCGGCGGCAGCCCAGGTCAACGCGATGAACGGCTCGAATATGTAGGGGGAAGGCGGATAGGAAGCCGCGGTCTTCACCGCCAGGTGATCACTGACCCACACGTCTGCATAGCCCAGTTCCTCGGCCAGCACTGCCGTGCGGCGGATCGATTCGGGATTGGCTGCAGGTCCGGCCTGTGGCAGGTGAATGCCGGCGGTGAGTTGGTCGTTCATGGTTTCCCCTGGGTAGATGTCTCTCCTGATTTTACTCCTTGCAGGCAACCGGGAAAGCCACCGGGAGACAGAACAGGAGCGGACCGTCGTGGCGGGTATATCTTCACCTGCCTAGTGAAAGTTCCAGCACCGTGCAGGGATAGCCATTGTTCCTGCTTCGAAAGCTGTTGACGATGACAAAACCCTCGCTTTGATAGAGATTCAATGCGCGGCTGTTGCCATCGAGTACGTGCACAGAAGCCGGGCCCTTGATGGACGCTACCGCTTTGCGCAGCAGTAGGCGGCCAACACCCTTCCGGGTCTCCGCCGGGTCAACGTACAGCCAGCCGATTTCATTCTCGCTGGTCCCGATAAATCCCACGACACGCTCGTCAAGGCAGGCGACCAGTTTTCGGCACTCCTGGAACTGCAACAAATCAGCCTGGTCCTCTGCCAGTGGTACAAATGCCCGTGAGTCGCAGGAACCGGCCAGTTCGATGGGGCGCGCCAGGTCGTGGATCATGCTCACGGTCAGCCAGTCATTGTCCCGGTAGTGGCGTATCAGCGGCTTCATCAGGATTCAGTCCCGGGTGCGTTTTGCGCGAGAGCCCGCGATTGTTCGCCATTCTGCGGGATGATGGCGTCACTGCCAGATGCCATAAGACGATATACTCCGCGATGAGTGAAAACCTGAGAAGAGAGGGAGGATACATGTCAAACAGAATGAATGGCCAGTGGCGGCTCAAGTCGCGTCCCGTTGGAATGGTTATGGAATCGGACTTT
>JAQCAK010000170.1 GCA_027621895.1 Pseudomonadota bacterium
CGAAGACGAGGAGATCCTGGCGACCATGAACGGTGAGCCTGCCGTACTGCTGCAGGTGCTTTCCACTGAAAACATGCAGGTCGTCAAAACATCCGATGCCGTCAAGGCCTGGATGGAAGAACGGCAGAAAACACTGCCTGAGGGTGTGGATCTGACCATCTGGTTTGATACTGCTGATGTCTACAAAAGCCGGATGAGCACGATAGGCAACTCGGCCTACATGGGGTTGCTGCTGGTTTTCCTGGTTCTGATCCTGTCATTGCGGCCGAAGGTGGCGCTGTGGGTTACGGCCGGTATCGGCGTCGCTTTCATGGGTACCTTCGCCCTGCTGCCTGCCAATGACGTCTCACTGAACATCATGTCGACCTTTGCATTCCTGCTGGTGCTGGGGATCGTGGTCGATGATGCGATTGTTGTGGGGGAGAGTATTCACCAGCAGACGCATCGCATGGGCGGCGGTCCCAAGGGCGCAATTGAAGGTGCGATGGTTGTCAGTAAACCCGTATTTTTTGCGGTGCTGACCACCATGATTGCCTTTGCCCCCTGGTTCTTTGTGTCCGGTGAAGATGCCCAGGTGACCCGTCAATTGTCGATCGTCATCACCCTGGCACTGACCATTTCCCTGATTGAGGCTTTCCTGATCCTGCCGGCTCACCTGAAAGATCTTCACCACCGGGAAAAACTCTCGAAATGGGCGGCGTGGCAGAAGAAGCTGGAAGAGGGCGTTGTCGGGTTTGCCAACACCTATTATCGGCGGGGCATTGAAAAGGCGATCGAGCATCGCTATGTGACGGCCGCCGTCTTTATTACGGGTCTCGTCATCAGCCTGGGTGTGTTCAACAGCGGCTGGGTGAAATTCAACTTCATGCCCGACGTTGAGAACGAGATTATCTATGTGAACGTTGAGTTGCCCGTGGGCACACCCTATTCGCGAGCGCTGGCCGTGCTGGATCAACTTCAGGAAGCCGAGCTGAAGCTGATCGATGAGGTTGAAGCCGCCGCCGAGGCCACCGGCGGCACCGGCAAGTTGATTGAAGGCTGGTACACCCGTTCACGACGGGGTTCGGTGATTGCCATTGTCAAACTGGCGCCGCCGGAAATCCGCGACCTGTCTGCGAAGCAGGCAGCCACCAGGCTGAGGGAACTGGTTGGAGAAATTCCCGATGCGGACAACATCGAAGTGAACTACACCATGAACAATGGTGGTCCACAGCTGAGCTATGTCCTGTATCACCGGGATCTGGATCTGCTTCGTGAAGCCAGTCGAGAGCTGCAGGCCAAGCTCTATACTTACGACGGTACCTTTTTCGTGCGCGACAACCTTCGCGGTGAAACCGATGAGCTTCATATCCGGCTGCTGCCGGGCGTGGAAAAAATGGGCGTCACACTCTCCGAGGTCTCAAGACAGGTTCGACAGGCCTACTATGGTGAAGAAGTGCAGCGTCTGCCCCGTGAAAACGGTGATGTGCGCGTGATGGTCAAGTACCCCCTGGACCTTCGCAGGAACCTTGAGAGCCTCAATCATTTCAGGGTCAGAACCAGTGATGGCCGGGAACTGCCGTTGATGTCGGTTGTGGACGTGGAGCTCACCTCGGGTGTCCAGCAGATCCAGCGGCGGGATGGCGAGCGGATGGTTCGGGTTTCCGCCCAGGTCGCGGATGATCTGAGCAATGATATCAATACCGACATTTCAGATAATTTCCTGCCCGACTTCGAAGCCCGTTATCCGGGTCTGAAGGTTGGCAAGAGCGGTCGCCAGGAAGCGGAAGAAGAATTCTTCAGTGAGATCGGTGCCCTTTACGCGGTCGCGCTGTTCTCTATGTATGCCCTGATCGCCATTGCTTTCCGTTCCTACTTCCTGCCACTGCTGGTGATGACGGCCATTCCTTTCGGATTCATGGGGGCTGTTTACGGTCACCTGTTCTTTGGTGTTTCCATGGCGCTGTTTTCGTACTTTGGTATCGGCGCTGCGGCGGGAGTGGTGGTCAACGATAACCTGGTGCTGGTTGATTACATTGAGCGGCTGCGTGGTGAGGGTAAACGTCTGGTTGAGGCGGTGGTGGAATCCGGTGTGAACCGTTTTCGACCCATTCTGCTGACGTCGGTGACGACATTCGTCGGTTTGATGCCGATCATGGCGGAACGTTCGACCGATGCCCAGTTCCTCAAACCTGCAGTGCTGGCGCTGGCGTTTGGCGTACTGTTCGCGCTGTTCGTGACCCTGTTCATGGTCCCCGCGCTTTACTGCATCGGCGAGGATATCAAGCAGGGTCTCGGCTGGCTGCGAAGCCGGGTTGTCGGTTTCCTGAAGAATGTGTATTCCCCAGGAAAACCGTCTGCTGATCGCTCCTGAGTCCTGAGTCCAGGGCTCTAGTCCAGGGATTGTGCACGCTTGAGCGCTTCACGGCTGTAGCAGCGCTCGAGCCAGTCCACGACGTTGTGGTAACCCGTGAAGTCGAACTTCACCATCTGCATCAGCTGCATGACACCGGCCACGTTGAGATCCGCAACGGTAAACTCATCGCCCAGCAGGTAGGGCCGATCGGCCAGCGTTGTATTCAGCACATTCAATGGTCGCTTCAGTGATTCCGTGGCACTGTCGATGATGGACTGGTCGATATTATCCCTGTTGAAAAATGTCTGTATCACGATCTGCATCTGCAGGGGTTCAATCTCGCTGATGGCCCAGACGCTCCATTGAATGGCGACAGCCTCGTCCGCTTCATTGTCAGGGTAAAGCGCCGGTGCGTATTTGCGAATGAGGTAGAGGTTAATGGCCATGGACTCGAACAGCGTCAGATCGCCGTCGACCAGGGCAGGAATCCGGCCGTTGGGGTTCACCGCAAGATACTCTTCGGTCTTTGAATCACTGAAAAAGTGTGTCGGCACATGGGTGTAGTCGATTCCTGTTTCCTCGATTGCCCAGAGGGACCTGATTGCCCGGGAGCCGGAGACACCGTAGATTCTGATCGTCATTAAAGTTTCCTTAGTCTTGCTTGCATGGGTTTGTTGAAACTGCATCGTTGAACAGGCCATTATAGTCGGATGGCCAAACTTTATTTCTATTACTCCTCCATGAATGCCGGGAAGTCCACCTCGCTGTTACAGGCCAGCTATAACTACCGCGAACGCGGCATGAATACCCTGGTGCTTTCCCCGGCCATTGATGATCGATATGGCGCGGGCAAGGTCACTTCCCGCATCGGTCTGCAGGCCGAGGCCAGCGCCATCAGGTCTGACGACAACCTTTATGACCTGATTGGCGAATCGAATGATGCAGCGCAGTTACACTGTGTGCTGGTAGACGAGGCGCAGTTCCTCACCCGCGAACAGGTCAGGCAGCTGGGTCAGGTCTGTGATGATCTTGATGTTCCTGTGCTGGCCTACGGATTGCGAACGGATTTTCTCGGCGAGCCTTTCGAAGGCAGCAAGTACCTGCTGGCCTGGGCTGATAATCTCAAGGAAATCAAGGCGATATGCCATTGTGGCAGCAAGGCGACCATGGTGATCCGCATGGACGAACAGGGCAGGGCGTTAACCAGCGGGGAAAGTATCGAGATCGGTGGGAATGATCGCTACGTATCCATGTGCCGGCAGCACTTCTATGAGGCCCTGGCGACATCCGGGTAGTCGTCCATGAGCCAGGCCACGGCCTCTTCATAGGATGTAAAGATCCCCAGACTTCTTGGCATTGCCTCCGCCAGTTTGGCGTAAAGACGGGCTGGCGCAACGTGGTTGCGTCCACCCACGAGAATGGCACTGCGTCCACCTGACATATGGGACCAGAGTTCGGTCGAATCATCGACCATGCGAAACACATCGGTGGCCGGCGCATCACCTTTCATCCTGCGTGAATCCCACAGGACAGGACGGCTCATGTCACGGTTTGGATCAAGATAAAGGCGCCGCTGGGCTTCTATGACCTCGTGCGGTGCCAGGGGTCCCCGGATGATCTGCACGTCATAGGGAAGATTTTCGTTGCATAGAGTTTCGATCGACATGCCGGCGTTAAGCTTGGGGAATGCGCGTATTGTAGGAAAGTTCCGATTCTTTAAGGTAAGAGGTTTGTAACTGATTTGTCAGGCTGGTTTTACTCGCCGTCAGTCCGGCTGTCGCCTGCGATCAGGCTTCTGGCGCCGCGGATTCTGTTCCTGAACAATCCTGTCGCTGTCACGGCGGTCTGAATGGGAGTCACGGCGGTCCGGCGGACCCTTGCGCCTTTCTACCCGCTTGTTGTCTTCGTTACTCATGAGCCTCAGTACAGTTCAAATGAGGCCTAGGATAAGTAAGCCACGGGTCTTATGCAACGTTGACGGGTGACGCCCGATGACCCGGGCGGTATGCTTCTGCCATGCGATCCCTGTATTTCGTTCCGCTTCTCACCGGTCTGCTGCCGATCATCGCCATTCATCTGACCTACCTCGTGTCTGCCGCCGAGGGCTTCGTTCCCTGGTGTTTTCCTTACTTTGAAAGCTGCACATCGATCAGTGCGACGGGTCGCCATGGAACGGCCTACTTTCTCTTCAAGGCGACGATGATTCCTGCAGCCATGCTGCTGATGCTTCACTGGTCGCTGTCGTCACTCTGGTTGCGTTCCCTGGGCGATAGTGGCCGAGCACTCCCAGTCATTCTGGTGCTTGGGGTCCTAGGGGCGGTTTTCCTGATTGTTTATACGGTGGCACTGGGTGCAGCAGGCGACAGCATGCGTTTGCAGCGGAGAATCGGGGTAGTGCTCTATTTCACGCTAACCTATCTCTGCCAGTTGCTGGTGGTCTGGCGGCTGCGCAGAATCACCCGGCCGGGAGCGATCCTTAACGGGATGCTGGGCCTGAGCCTGTGCACCCTTGCGATCGGCATGGCCACCCTGCTACTGGATGTCTCGATTGAGAACTACGATGACTACGAGGATGCCTTCGAGTGGATCCTCGCGCTGCTTGTTCATCTGCACTTCCTGCTGGCCTGTATGCTCTGGCGGCAGACACGGTTTTCAGCCGGATTTAGGTCTCTTGATGTCTAGCAGGTACCCCTGGCCTGGGCGGAGCGGGAGCAGTAGGGTTGCTGGGCAGGTCTTTCCTTGCGCGCGGTGGCACCATCACCCTCGTCGACGCCAGCAGACTGGCATCCGCAGATGACCGCTG
>JAQCAK010000171.1 GCA_027621895.1 Pseudomonadota bacterium
CCTCCAGGATTGCGGTTTCGATCAGGCTGCGTGAATCAACATCCAGATAGTTCATCGGTTCGTCCCAGAGCAGCAGGCCGGCATCAGTCAGGATTGACCGAACCAGCTCCACCTTTTTCAGCTGCCCTGCACTGAAGGTCTCAAGTGGTGCTTCGAAAATCTCGCCCCGGACATCGAGTATGCCCAGGAACTGGCGAAAGCGTGTTTCATCGAAGCCGTTTTCCCTGACGAGATCAGAGAGAAAGCCGGTGTGCCATTCCGGCGTCTGGGCCGCGGCCGATATGGCCTCGTTTCGCTGTATGATCCCGGTGTGGTCGAGACTGCCCAGGATTGCCTTAAGCAGGGTGGACTTGCCACAGCCGTTGGGGCCGGTCACCGCGATGCGCTCGCCGGCTGCTATGTTCAGGGAAAATTCCCTGATAATGGCCTGATCTCCGAAACTGACGTTGAGATTGTTGATCACCAGTGGATCCCGGCTGGAGCGACTGTGGGTTCCAATCACCAGGCTTCGTAATTTTTCAACATGACCCAGTAATCCGGATTTTTCTTCGACCTGCTGGCGAATACGCCGCTCGGCGACCAGGGCCCGTTTCATCTGTTTTGCTGCACGATGACCGACGAAGCCCTTGTCGATCACGCCGCCACCGTATTTTTCCTTCTCTTTTTTGCCGGCATCACTGCGGCGCTGTCGGGCAGTGTTCTCCAGGTGCGCGATCTCCTGATTCAGGTTGTCGTGTCTGCGTTGCTCGTACAGCGTCCTTTTTGCTTCCTCGGCAGCCCAGTTGCTCCAGTTGCCCAGGGTCACTGTCGCGTCCTGTTTTCTGAGTGCCAGCGTATGGTCTGTGCATGCATCCAGCAGGGTACGATCATGGGAAACCAGAAGAAACCCGGGTTGTGCCTGCAGATAGCTCGCCAGCTGCTCGCGACCAGCAAGGTCGAGGTGATTGGTGGGTTCATCAATCAGTGCAAAGGCATCAGCAGCAGACAGTCGGCGGCGGATGAACAGGCACGCGATGCTGACCCGGGTTTGCTGTCCCAGTGACAGCTCAGTGAACGGCGCATGAAGACTGCGCGCATCCAGTTGCATGTGCTCCAGTTCCTGCTCAATGAGACTGTTGACCTCGTAACCACCCGCGGCGGCGAAGCGTTCCTGGAGTTCCGCATAGCGCTCCAGGGCCTGCCCATCGACATGCTCCAGCAGAGCGTTCATCTCATGCTCCCAGGCATCGAAGGGCGCAATCAGTGCCCGGGCAACGTCGAGACAGCTGCCCCGGTATGAACCTGCCGGGTCGTATCGCAGGGTCGGTACGGGCACCTGCACCTGGCCTGTAACGGGTTCGAGTTCGCCGGTGATCAGTTTCAGCAGTGTGGATTTGCCACGGCCGTTACGACCGGTAAGGCCCGTTTGCCAACCCGTATCAATGGTAAGGGAGAGGTCAGTGAAGACCTCGTTGTAGGGTTCGTCGTAGTGAAAACCGACGTGGGTAAAATGAATGCCAGGCACCTGATGCTCCTTTTCTGTCAGAAAAGTTGGGTTCGTTCGCTATCAGGTTCAGAACTTCACTGGCGGTGGCTTCCTTTTTTCAGGCGCCGGACTGGCGCGAAAGTATTCTCCTTTTTTGGGCCGGCTCATGCAACCCGCAGAAAGCCGTTACCACCCGGCAGCATAAATCAGTACACTGATGGGCCAATCAAATCGTCTGGTGAGAGAGACTTATGTCGGTATTTAGCGAAGAAGACAATTCCACACTGAAATCCCTCGGGCTGACGGCAGCGGGCTTTGCGGCCCTGACCGTGGCGCTGATTGTCATTGCCCTGATCATTACCTGATGGGATGAGTGTGCCGGGCGGGCCCAATAGCCATTGCACGCTTTACTTTCGGCAACGGTCACTGATTGCAGCCCGCCCTGCTACCGGGGCAGGGTTGTTATTGCCAGTATGAATGTGATGAAAAATATCCTGCGGTTATCCGGCGTTCTTCTGCTGATTGCGTTCGAGAGTGCCCTCGCGCAGGAGATGCCGTTCGTTGCGCTCGGAGACGAATCGCCAATCGGTGTCGCCGGACTCTCTGAGACTGAATACCGCCTGACAACCGCAAGTGGCCAGTCGGTCGGATTGCATCGTTTCCGGGATACCCGCATGGCGCCGCGCGCGGTCGTGCTGTACCTTCCGGGGACCAATATGAATGGTACCCTCAAGTCCAGGGATGAACGGGAAAACCTCTGGCTTTATCTTGCCGGGCGCGGTGTGCCGGTTTTCACCCTGGATTACCGGACACGTTTCGTCCCCCACGACTACCCGGGTGAGCTGACATTCATGCTGGACTGGACCGTCGAGCAGTTCGTTGCCGACGCGCTGCTGGCCGCAACCCAGGTACGGCAGATGCTGCCAGATACACCCTTGTTTGTTGCCGGATTCAGCCGGGGCGCCCTGTATGCCTATGCGCTGGCCGGGCAGATCGAACTGGATGGCCTGATTGCCCTCGATGGCAGCTTCAAATCGATCCCCTATGAACCCTTTGATATGGCAGCAGCCATGGCGCGATTTGACCAGGCCGGTAAAGCAGCGATTCCCCTGTCCCGGCGAGGTTATGAACGGCGTGAGCTCATGATGAGGACGGCGCTCGAGAACCCGACGGGCCCCGCCAGCGATGAACGGTTCGCAACCGCCGCAGAACAGCTCTCGGCGGTGCTGTATAACGCCTGGGGCCCTGGTGTGCTCTCCAATACCCGGGGTGAAATCTCCAGTCTTGAGACCCTTATCAGGGAGATGCTCGCTTACGACTGGTTCTTCCCGGCCGTGCAGAACGTGGAAGGTCAGTCTATCCGGGTTCAGGAAAATGATCCGATGACCCGGATCGATGATCATTTCGGCAGTGTCGATATTCCGGTGCTGTATTTTGGCTCATCGCGTATGGGGCCTGGGGCGCTGATCGCAGGCATTCATTCGGCGTCCGCACTGGGAAAAGGAGAGGCTGAAATTCATGTGCTGGAAGATTATGGGCACCTTGATGTGCTGTTCAGTCGTCGCGCCGTGGCCGATGTGTTCCAGGTCATCGACCGCTGGTTGACGGCAAATTCCAACCGGACTGCCAGTGAATAGCCGCCTGAAAACCCTGCTGGTGATATCGTTGCTTGTCCCGGCGCCGCTGGCCGCTGCGGACGATGCTGAAGTGCTGGCGCTGGCCAGGGAAACGATCAAGGCAGCACGCTACGCCGCCCTTGTGACTGTTGATGAACAGGGGCAGCCGCGGGCGCGCACCGTGGACCCGTTTCTGCCGGATGATAATTTCGTCGTCTGGGTGGCAACCAGACCGGTTACCCGGAAGGTCAGCCAGATTCGGGCGAATCCCGGGGTCACGCTTTACTACTTTGATCCGGCAAGCCGGAGTTACGTGACCCTCATGGGGCAGGCCCGGCTCATCGAGGACCTGGCTACCAGGCAGGCCATGAGGCGGGAGGCAGACAGCGATCGCTTTTATCCTGATTTTCCCGAGGACTACCTGCTGATTCGAATAGAACCTGACTACCTGGAAGCCATCGTGCCCGGGTACCGGGGTGATCCGGAATCCTGGGCACCCGCGCGAGTGGAATTCACGCGTTCTTCGCCATCACGATCAGGTCTATCGCCCGGGGCCGACAGCTCACCTTGAATCCGGCTCCGCTGTAAAATCCCTCCAGAACTGATTCGCAGTCGACATAGACCGGTCCTGTGCCGGTAACCTCCGCAAGCCGAGCCAGTAATCCGGAGCCAAGTCGCTGGTGCTGCAGCGCAGGATCAATGGCCAGTTGATTGATGTACCAGACTGGCGCATGGGGCAGAGCGTTCGAGATATTCTGTGCGATTCGCTGGCTTTCGCTGAAGACACTGCCCAGCAGCCATCGCATGCCGAGCATTTCACGGAGACTGGTAAAGAAGGGTGGCTGGTTATCGGGTGACGAGGCCAGCAGTACGCCCACCGGCCGGTCTGCCTGCCTGGCGATGATGACACAGTCAGGGTGACTGAGCTGCAGGTGAAAGTACTGATAGGCGATGTGCTTCCAGCGAGCCATTCCCAGCATCTGGATCATCGCCTTGTCCTCGGCGAACGCGAGGGCCAGCAGCTGTGCAATTTCCGACCGCAGGTTTTTGTCCAGCGGCCGGTGGCAGTTTGTGAGGCTGATCTCTGTCATCTCTTTACTCTAGCGCAACGTGGCGGCGAGTTGGTCAGCTTTCGACAAGTCACTCAACCGGCGCCGGTGAGCCAGTCTGCATGCCCAAGATAAACCAGGGTCAGACTGATGGAGTCGATGATGCCGTGGGCGAGAATCAGCGGCAACAGATGCCTGCCGCAGCGGATGTAGACGATGCCGAAGATGATCGCCAGCAGGAAGATGCTGACAACCCCCATCCAGCCCTGGTAGGCGTGAGCTGCAGCGAACAGGATGGCCTGCAGGATGACGGCAATGGCGGTGTTGCTCAGGCCCTCGATGCGATGCAGCAGGAAACCCCGGGCGAGCAGTTCTTCACCAACAGCGGCGGACCCCCAGGCAACAGGCCCCAGGAACAGCAGGTAATTCAGTAAGTTATCCTCGATGAGGAAGACGAAAATATCGTAGTTCGCCGGGGGCACGCCCATTTTGACCAGTACCAGGCTGGCCAGTTGTACGACCAGCCAGACCGAGATGATGGTCAACAGCGTCCACTGAAAGACCCTTACCATCGACAGCGGACTGCCCGCGTAGAGGCTTGACCAGCCTGTTCCCTCCCGGCGCAGAAACAGCGTCGCTGCGACCAGGGGCAAGCCAACACCCAGCAGGGAACCCATGATGGTGATCCCTGTCAGTGCGCCCGCCGTGGTGCCGACGGGCAAGAGGACGACAATAGCGAGAACCTCAAGCCAGCCTCGTACTGTCGGGTTCATGGGTGGCTACCGATGCGCTCGCGTGGTCAGGCCCGTAATCGCCTCGACCATCTGCGACCAGGCGGCCATGGGCAGGTCATGGCCCATGCCCTCGATCAGCAGCAGTTCGGCGCCGGGGATATTCTCATGGGTGTCGATGCCGCCGGTGACGGGTACCAGTGGATCATTG
>JAQCAK010000172.1 GCA_027621895.1 Pseudomonadota bacterium
TCCCGGTCGTACTGCTTGCGTTCCTTGTAATCTGCTACTTTCCCTGACAGGTAGTCATCATTTGCTTTCATGGCCGTGCGACCGGCAGATATCCTGGCAAACCTGGCCCGCCTGGCCCGTGCCCAGCCGGGCTCATGCTGCCAGGTTTCGATCTCTTCCGCCGTTGTCTCACGCTGGTCACGGACATCAATGGATGATGGTGTTCTCTGAAAGACATACAGCTCTTTCACAACCTTCGCGATCTCGGGGATGACCTGGACGGCGGTCGCGCCGGTACCAATAATCCCAACCCGCTTGTCCTTGAGATCTACCTGGTAGTTCCATCGTGATGTATGGAAGGATTCACCCTGGAATTTTTCCATACCGTCGATACGCGCGAGCCTCGGGGTCGTCAGAATGCCGTTAGCCAGGACCAGGTACCTGGCTCGCATCGTGTCCCCACGATCTGTCGTGACCGTCCAGCGGGCAGTCTCATCATCCCAGTGGGCTTCTTCCACCGTCGTATGGAACAGACAGTGATCATAGAAACCAAACTTTTCCGCCATCTTCTGGCAGTACTCCATGATTTCAAAACCGGAGGCGAACTTCATGGTCGGGAAGTAGCCCATTTCCTCCAGCAACGGCAGATAACTGTAGGATTCAACGTCACAGGCAACGCCAGGGTAGCGATTCCAGTACCAGGTGCCTCCCACATCGCCCCCTTTTTCACAAAACCGGACGTCCGTAAAACCCGCCTGTTGAAGCTTGTACCACAGCAGCAGTGCGGCGAACCCGGCGCCGACGACCAGTACTTCGCATTCGTCTTTCAGACTGTCCCGGGGAACCGGTTCATTCGAATACACATCCGTAAGGTAGCGGGAAAATTCACCCTCGATAGACATGTAATCCGCCGCATCGCGTCGCGCTTCCTTGAAAGCCCTGTAACGAGCCTGCTCTTCGGCGTCAAAAACCGCACCGGGAGGCGGTGGGGGCAGGGTTGTCAGCTGCTCATCGGCAATCGGCGTATAGCCTTTGCCCTGAATATTGCCCGCGCTCTCTGCCCGGGTATTGAAGAGCTTCAGGCCGGTGTCCGGGTCGATTCGTATAGCTGGCTGTTGCGACATCGCTGCCCCCCTCATCATTGTTATTAACAGCGACAATAAAGCAGCACCGGGGCAGCAGGTCAAATCACCATTTCGCGGCATTGACCAAGGCTTGCCTGATGACAGGCTATTCCCCCGACCACACTTGATTGCCAACAGGAAAAACACCACGTAACGTGCGGCTTTCAACACAACCGACATGAGCAACAGGACGGAAAACATGTCTATCGAGCAGATTACCGAACAGCTGACACAATTCATGGATCAGCACATTTACCCCAACGAGGATACCTATCGGGAGCAGCTGGATTCCCTGCCCGACAGGTTCGGTACCGTGCCGCTGATGGAAGAGCTGAAAGCCAAAGCGAAGGCCGAGGGCCTGTGGAATCTCTGGCTGCCAGAAGAATTTGGCGGTATGAGCAACCAGGACTACTGCGGACTGGCCGAAATCATGGGGCGTGTACTGTGGAGTCCGGAGGTCTTCAACTGCAACGCACCGGATACCGGCAACATGGAAGTTTTCCTCAAGTATGGCAATGAGGCGCAGAAGGCCCAGTGGCTGGAACCTCTGCTGGAAGGGGAGATCCGATCTTCATACTGCATGACTGAACCGGACGTGGCTTCCAGCGATGCCACCAACGTCAAAACATCTATCCTGCGGGACGGCAACGACTACGTGATCAACGGCCGCAAATGGTTCATCACCAATGCCCCCTATGAACGCACAAAGATCTTCATCGTCATGGGGAAATCAGACTCTGATAACCCCAATCGTCACCTGCAGCAGACCCAGATTCTTGTACCGAAGGACACACCCGGCGTCACCGTTGTCAGGCCGCTGACCACACTGGGCTACGACGATGCACCGCTAGGTCACGCCGAGGTGCTGTTCAACAACGTCCGAGTGCCTGCAGAAAACATCCTGCTGGGCGATGGCCGGGGCTTCGAGATCGCCCAGGGTCGACTCGGACCCGGACGGATTCACCATTGCATGCGCCTGATCGGCAGTGCACAGCGTGCACTCGAGTTTGCCTGCCGGCGGGCAACTGAACGGGAGACGTTTGGTCGCAAACTGTCCGAGCACCAGAGCGTACTCGAGGATATCGCGGTTTCATTCAGTGAAATCGAACAGGCCCGGTTGCTGACGCTCAAGACTGCGAAAAAGATGGATGAAGTCGGCGCCAAGGATTCCAGGGACCTGATCGCAGCCTCAAAAATCACTGTACCGCTGATGGCCCAGCGGGTCATCGACCGCTGCATGCAGATTCATGGCGCCGGGGGATTAACCGCGGATTACCCCATGGCCGAGGCGTTCAACTACGCCAGGTGGTGTCGCCAGGCAGACGGCCCGGACCAGGTGCACATGATGGCGCTGGGCAGACAGCTGGTGAAGAAGTACAACAGCTGAACCTGAGCCGGGCGAATCAGGCTAGTAATCCACGTCGCTTTTGGAAGCGATCAGGACCACTTCCTGCAACCCATCGACAGCGTCGAGCTCGCTGACAAAGTCAGCGGGCTTGACGTCATCCTTAAGTGAAATATCGTAAGTCATACGCACCATTGCCGGGTCCCCTGTCGGCTCAACGTGGAGCATGTTGCTGGCCCGGGCATAGCGTTCAAAGATCGGCAGGTAGCTGGCCTGACCCTCCTCCCGGGAGTAAAGAAACCTCACCACAAAATCACTCTTGAACAGGGCACCATAGTTGTAGGCGTTGACCAGCAGGATCAACCCACCAATCATCAGGGTGCCGACAAAAGCGAGGAAGTAATTGGACGTTCCCGCGGCCATACCCACCGCCAGAGCCAGAAAGACATAGGCTGTGTCCTTGGTATCCTTGATGACGGTCCGGAATCGTATGATCGAAAGGGCCCCCACCAGGGCAAAGGCTCGTGCGAGGCTGCCACCAATCACCATCATGACCATCGCAACGATGACCGTGACAAACAGAATCGTCAGGGTAAACGACTGCGAATAGGACAAACCCCGGTGCGTCGCGCGATAGATAAACGAAACAAGGAATCCCAGGGCCGCTGCCACCAGGAGATTGAGCATGATCTCCGTATAGCTGTACGCAAAGAGATTGACCTGGGGGTTTGTCAGTTCACTGAGATCCATTTACTACTCCTGTCCGGGGTTTCCCCTGATTCACAAGTCCGTCGCAATCTTCAGGGTTTTCATCCCTTCACAGATTTTCGACAAGGGTACGCGTCTTAATTCATGGGACTGCAGTATGCGATGGAACCATGCGGGGATACGCGTATCAAATTTAACTTCCATCACTGTATATCCCGGCAACAAATGCCTGCCTCGCTCAAGCAGCCCCGGAAACAGTTTATCCGTTTCCGTGGCGTACAGACGTTCATCGAAAGTGACCCTGAATTCATGATCGTATTTGCTCACATAGGGCCGACGTTCGTAGTCAATCAGCGCAATGGGTCTGATCTGCCTGCGGAACCACTGGTACCGGAACTTGTCCTCCAGTGTCGCATTGTCCAGACCACGATCGAGCAGAACCGGGCCCGTGGCAAGACACAGGTTCTCATCTGACGTATCGCCCACCAGCACACGATGCTTGAACACTCGATTGTCATAGCGACCCTTCTCTTCCAGGAACACCGGCGTCATGACCGTCGGATCTTTGGTGTAGGTTCGCACCCTGAACTTGGATCGCTGTTTCAGCCCGTCGATCTTGTCGTAGAAAGCCGTGTAGTGGGGATCATCAAAATACAGGCTTCGAACGGTGTAACGGTGTCCCGGGACATCCTCGACAAACGGATCCAGCTGCATGAAATAGCCCAGCTCGGACTCGACCGCTTCACGCAGTTTTCGATGCAGCACGTACTTGAATTCAAAACGCGAGAACTCGAGGATCAGCTCACTCATTGCCAGCATCCAGCATTCGCCTGACCCCCTGGAAATCTTCCCGGGAAATCTCGCCACAGGAGCTGGTCCCCAGTTTGATCCTCGAATCCGCATCCACGGTGGGTGCCTGCCCCGGGGCAAGACCTGTTTCACAGAACCAGCCTCTGCCTCCCGTACCATATCGCCAGTTTTTGGCGTAGGCATCGAGGGGGTTGAGGTCACTGGCTGCAAAAGACAGCCTTCTGCCAATCACCAGACTGTCGTCTTTTATCTGGATACCTATCAGGTTACCCGCAAAAGAAGAATCCGAGAGGTCAAGAAGACTTCGCTCTCCCGCAGAAACACCCTTGTCACCATTGGATTCAAAACTGAGCTGGTCCGCGACAACCCGAGTACCCATCAGGTCAAGGCCGTCATTGCCATTGGCCGTAAATCGTGTGCGCCTGATCTCCGCCTGGCTCATATCAAGATCCACCGCGTCCATGGGCGCCCGTTCAAATATACAGTCTTCCACCAGCACACTGCTGTAAACAACGTGGAACTGATCGTCGTACCGCTGGTTATCACTTAAGTGGCAGAACCGGAGGGAAAACTCATCAACATCGTGGACTGAAAGCATGCCGGAGTAATTCATCAGATCATCCTTGTAGCCGCTGCCACCGCTGATCAACACATGCTCGAGAACTGATCCGGAGGAAGACTGGCCTTCTACCACGATCGCACCGAAGATCCCGCCTTCTGCAGGTTGAAAAGTAATCGGCGCGTCCTCCGTCCCCCTCGCTGATACACCCGCCCGGATGAACAGGGACACATCATCCCCAAGACGGACTCGAGTGCCGGGCTCAATCTGCAATGGCCTGTCCAGGTAAAGATTCTCCTCCACCGTTACCGTACCCGACCAGCGAACCGGCTCTGCAACCCTGGCTTCTTGTACCGGATAGTGACCGTAAAGCGCTGTCATGTGAGCGAGATTCTTCTCCACGACCCTGAGTGTCAGCTGCATATGTTGCCGCGACTCTTCGGGTGTGACCCAGTTCAGGTTCTCGGTCAGAATCGCTGCATCTGTCTCAGCGGCAAGACCCACTTTCCTGTTCAGGCCTCGCAGCATTTCCAGCAG
>JAQCAK010000173.1 GCA_027621895.1 Pseudomonadota bacterium
GCAAGGCAGACAAGGTGGATTACCTGAAGGCACTGGGCGCAAAAGAAGTGATTGGTCGCGAGGTGCTGGGTGAGGAGAATAAACGCCCGCTGGGTGCCGAGACCTATGCCCACGGTATCGACACGGTAGGCGGAGAGATTCTGAGTAACGTGATCAAATCGCTGAAACACAGTGGCAGCGTTGCAATCTGTGGATTGGTCGCCTCACCATCCTTCTCTACTACCGTGCTGCCGTTCATCCTGAGGAACGTGAATATTCTGGGCATTGACAGTGTGCAGCTGCCCATCGAGGAGAAAAACCGGGTCTGGGGTTACCTGGCGGAAGACTGGAAATTGGCCAATCTCGAGGATATGGCGATTGAAATCGGCCTTGAGGGGCTCTCTACAGCCATTGATGAGATCTTTGAAGGCAAGGTCGCCGGTCGAACGCTGGTTAAACACCAGGTCTGATCCGGCAGACCTCACGGTTCCAAGGGTACTGAACGGGTTTACTGCGCGGTCATACCCGCATCGACAACCATCTCTGTGCCGGTCACGTAGTTGGATTCGTCAGAAGCCAGGTACAGGATGCTGTTGGCGATATCCATGGGTTCGCCGGCCCGGCCCAGGGGAATGCGTGCCACACTGGCATCCAGGGAAGAGGGATCGCTGGTCCCCGTCGCCTGGGCCTGCATGTTTGTCCAGATCACACCGGGATGAACAGAGTTGCAGCGAATATTGTATTTGGCCGCCTCGATCGCCACGGCTTTTGACATGATCCTGACGCCGCCCTTGGCAGCACCGTAGGCCACGGTCGTCTGCAGGCCAACGAGACCAGCGACCGAAGAAAGATTGATGATGCTGCCACCACCACGCTTCTTCATCGCCTTTACAGCCTCGCGGCAACCCAGGAAAACGCTGGTCAGGTTGACGTCAATCTGGCGGTTGAACTGGTCCAGGGTCATCTGCTCGAGGGGAACCAGCACGGCGATACCCGCGTTGTTGACCAGCACATCCAGACCACCGTAGGTTTCCTCTGTGACCTGCATGACCGCTGCCCAGCGAGCCTCGTCTGTGACATCCTGCTCAA
The DNA here is from genome assembly GCA_027621895.1 of Pseudomonadota bacterium. Taxonomy (GTDB): domain Bacteria; phylum Pseudomonadota; class Gammaproteobacteria; order Pseudomonadales; family Azotimanducaceae; genus UBA9659. The sequence continues at coordinate 1,069 of JAQCAK010000173.1, forward strand.
GGGCGATGGCTTTGCCGCCGGCAGCGATAATGTCTTTCGCGGTGGCTTCTGCACCGGCCAGATCAACATCGGTGACTACCAGACTGGCGCCTTCTTCTGCCAGTCGCATCGCTGTGGTTCGTCCGAGGCCCGGATTGGATGCTGCACCGGTAACCAGCGCAACCTTGTTTTCGAGTCGTCCCATATTTCCCTCTTAAGACTAGTGTTGTTATTGATGTCGCTAGCATAGTCGTCACGTCCCGCTGAGCCAAGCGTACCGGGGTTTCATCAATGAGAGTGATGAAGGCGTGACGAGCAGCTTTGGATACGCTGTGACCGAACACAAGCCTCAGGCGTCCGGCGGCCACGATGTTCGATAGTCTCTAATCTCTCCGCAGTTTGTCATTGGCTGCTATCGGCGTCGGATAACGGAATACCACAATATAGGATGAGATCAGGAAGGTCAGAATCGCAGTTGCCTGGATCAGGTGGGAAGCCTCCTGGCTGATCAGGTGTTCGGCAGTGGCAATAAACGCAATGAGCAGTGAGAACTCGCTGATCTGTCCCAGGCGAAACCCGGTTTCCCAACCCAGTTCGCGGTTTTCGCTCATCCGTCTCAGCAGAAACCGGAACACGACGGGTTTCAAGGCCAGCATGGCCGCGGCCATGACAATGGCTGGCACGGCCACCTCGGTCAGCATGTCCATGTTGAAACCTGCACCGATGGAGAAGAAAAACAGCACCAGGAAGAAGTCTCGCAGGGGTTTGAGATGATCTGCGATATACAGGGAAATGGGACTGGTGGCGATGGTAATACCCGCAACGAAGGCGCCAATCTCCATGGAAAGGCCGGCGAACTCGGAGATTTCCGCCAGACCCAGGCACCAGGCAATGGCGATCAGGAAGATGTACTCATGAAATGCATCAAACTTTTCCAGCAGCTTTAACAGAACATACTTCACGAACAGCCAGGCACCACCGATCAGCAAGGGCAGATTAATCAGAACCAGTGCGACTTTTGACGCACCCGTGAATTCAAGAAATCCGCCCGTAATGACCAGCAGTACGATAATGGCAATCAGGTCCTGTATCAGCAGCAGGCTGATGATCAGTTCACCGGTTCGGCGGTGATGCAGCACGGTGGTGGGTAACAGCTTGATACCGATAATCGTGCTGGAGAACATCATGGCGATGCCGATGATGAGTGTTTCCGTCAGCGTATAGGCAAACAGTGCAGCGATCGCAAAACCGATACTGAGGAAGATCAGGGAACTGCCGATACCCACGGTGAGAGAGGATTTCAGCGTGTTCAGCAGTTTGGACGGCTGCATATCGAGGCCCAGCAGGAACAGCAGGAAAATGATGCCGAACTTGGCGATGCTGCTGATCAATTGAGGATTGTCGATAAATGCAAAGCCGGACGGGCCAAGCAGCATGCCCGTTACGATATAGGTAATGATAAATGGCTGTCGGGTGTACAGGGCAATGGTTGCCAGTACACCCGAACACACGAATATCAGGAAGAATGAATAAACAAAGGGATCGGAACCCATAGCGCCGGTGTTTGATGTGATCAGGCTCTGATCATAAGGGAAACCGGCGCCAGGCCCAAAGATTCCCGTCAGCTGGTCTTCGTCAGGATGCCTGACTCATGCCTTGATGAGCAGATCCAACCCGATGGACAGTTTATCGCTTCAGAAACTATCGCCTCAGATACTATCGCTTGAGAAAAAGGGGTTCCCGGTCAACAGTGGGCTGATAGCTGTAGGAGAAACCCTGCAGCTTTTCTCGAGCGATAGCCGGATCCTGGCCATCAGCCAGTTCGAATACGTTGAAACCACATCGCACCATCTGTTCCAGTTGATCGACTCGAACGTCACCCACGGCGCGGATATCTCCCTCATAGCCATAATTTTTTCGCAGGATCTGTGCTGATGAGTAGTGGCGCCCATCGAAAAAGGTCGGAAAATCGAGCGCGATTTCAGGAATCACTGGCAGGTGGTTGGCAATACGCTCAACCTCCTCATCTACGGCCAGCAGCACAGGGCGCTCTCCGGGTGATGCCAGGAAATCTTCCAGTGATTGGAAATCAACGCTGGCTTCATCCACGGCTTCCGCCCTGTCGAGTCGGATAACGATAGTCATGATGGGTACACCGCTGCCTTGTAGGGGGCGATACCAATTCTTCGAAAGGTATCAATAAACCGTTCCTCACCCTGCCGGTTGGCCAGGTGAACATTGACCAGGGTCTGGACCACGTCGGGGATTTCATCCTGTGCAAAGGATGGCCCCAGGATCGTGGCAATGCTGGCGTCTTCATACCCGGATCCGCCGATGGAAACCTGGTAGAACTCTTCACCCTTCTTGTCGACACCGAGGATGCCGATGTTGCCAACGTGGTGATGGCCGCAGGCATTCATGCATCCGGAGATATTGATATCCAGTTCGCCAAGATCGTGCAGGTAGTCGAGGTCATCAAACTGCCGCTGGATAGCCTCGGCGACGGGAATGGACTTGGCATTGGCCAGGGAGCAATAGTCTCCACCCGGGCAGCAGATAATGTCTGTCAGCAATCCCAGGTTGGGTGATGCCAGTTCCGCCGACACGAGCTCCTGCCAGAGCGCATAAAGGTCTTTTTTCGGCACATCTGCCAGGATGACATTCTGCTCATGGGTAACGCGCAATTCACCGAAGCTGTACCTGTCTGCCAGATCTGCCATGATTTCCAGCTGTTCGTCGGTGACGTCACCGGGTGCGATAGCTGTGGTCTTCAGGGCCAGGTTCACAATGCTGTAGCCCGGCTGGCGATGGGGTTTCACGTTCTGCTTCAGCCAGTTGCTGAAGCCCGAGTTGTCTGCAATCCGGTCGTCGATAGCGGGTACATGATCCTCAAGCACTTCATAGTCAGGTACCGTAAAGTGCTGGCGGACGCGGTCTATCTCTGCAGTTGTCAGGGTGCCGGCGCCACCTTTCAGGTGCTGCCATTCTTCTGCAACCTTCTCGGCGAACAGCTCAGGTGTCATCGCCTTGACCAGAATCTTGATCCTGGCCTTGTACTTGTTATCCCGGCGTCCGTAGCGGTTGTAAACCCGGAGGATGGCTTCCAGGTAAGTCAGCAGGTGTTCAGGCTCAAGTCCGGTTTTGATGACCGGTGCAATCATCGGGGTTCGACCGAGTCCACCACCTGCGAGCACGTCGAAGCGGGTTTCGCCGTCAACACGGGTGATGCGCACGCCAATGTCATGAACCTGCACAGCGGCCCGATCACGCTCCGCACCGGTCACGGCGATCTTGAACTTGCGGGGCAGCCAGTTGAATTCCGGGTGGTAGGTGGACCATTGACGAATCAGTTCTGCCCAGGGTCGTGAATCCTCGATTTCATCGGGCGCAACGCCGGCATACTGGTCGGAGGTCACATTACGGATGCAGTTGCCGCTGGTCTGGATGGCGTGCATCTCGACACTGGCCAGTTCTTCCAGAAGATCAGGGACCTGTTCGAGAAGGGGCCAGTTCAACTGGATATTCTGGCGCGTGGTGAAATGTGCGTAACCACGATCATAGTGGCGGGTGATGTGGGCCAGTTTTCTCAGTTGCCTGGATGACAACATGCCATAGGGAATGGCGATTCTCAGCATGGGGGCCAGACGTTGAATATACAGCCCGTTGCGAAGCCGCAGGTGCTTGAATTCCTCATCGGGGAGCGTGCCGTCCAGGAAGCGCCGGGTCTGGTCACGATACTGTGCAACCCGTTCATCAACCATCTGCTGGTCGTATTTGTCGTAGACGTACATAGTTGGTTCAGACCTGTATTGCTGGGAGCCTATTCTCGAAGGCCGCTAATATAGCGGTTGAGAGTCTCCTAATGAATGAATGTATCCGCATATGGATATGCTGAATTCTTCTGGATTCAATCGTATAATCGCCGCCGTTCTTACAGCGCCAATGCAAACACCGAGAGGAATGAAGATGAGCGACGACGCCAATACGCCAGATACC
>JAQCAK010000174.1 GCA_027621895.1 Pseudomonadota bacterium
GCCCGGTGCCTTCCTGCGGCGACACCTGGCCAACCTGGCGCATAATGCGCCTGGTGATCGCACCCGTGTCGATGACTGGCGGGGCAGCATTGTCCAGCAGCCTGTCGAGTTGCTGTGCGCTCGCCAGCAGCTGGTGGGCCTCGTCGGATTCAGCGATTAACTGACGGGCCGCCTCGCGCTCGTTGTCCGGCCAGCCTGATTCACGACTGCCGTAGGTTTCGATGATCACCTTGAATCTGTCTGGTTCCATCACTCGGTCTCCATGAGTTTTTTCCTGAGAGAAGCCCTGGCTCTTCTCAGCAATGAATCGGCTGCGTCTGTACTGATGTCCAGTGTGCTGGCGACTTCATTCAGGGAAAGTCCCTGATAGTGAAACAGTACCAGTGCACCTCTCTGTTGTGCGGGCAGCGACAGCAGGGCGCTCTCAACCTGCTGCTGTTGCGTACGCTGTTCAAGCAGGCTCCCGGGCTCCTGGTTCGTTGCCAGCTCCTCCGTTTCATCCAGGGTATCTATCGATGCACGTTCACCCTGACGGATTCGGTCAATGCAGAGGTTGTGCGCGACCCGATGCAGCCAGGTAGTGAGGCGTGACCGTGAGGGGTCATAGGAAGCCTTTCGGGTCCACAGCCTGACAAAGGTTTCCTGCACGATATCTTCTGTGTCTGTCCTGTTCCCGGTGAAGCGCCCGACGTAGTTCGTCAGGGAACCAATGTGCTGCGTGACGAGGCGCTGGAACGCCTTGGGGTCACCGGCGAGCATTCGGGAGATGTCCTCTTCATCCGGGTGCAACGCCATCAGTGACCCTCAGTTGCCCGTATCAACCTGCGACAGTATCTGGCAGACCCGCTCAGGATCCCTCGCTGTTCCGCAGGGGATGCTTGCCAGGGTGACGAGGGGACGGCGCATGCCCGCGAGGGTGGTCAGGACGGTGGCTGCGGAACTCCTCCCTGGACAGGTAACCATCGCCATCCGTGTCGATTCGGGCAAATGCGGCCGCCTGCGCCTCTGCCTGGGTTACCATGCCGTCGCCATCGGCGTCCGATGCTGTGAAATTCGCCTCGATTCTTTCAAACATGTCTGCCTGTCGCTCCGCCATCTCGGCTTTCATGGCCGCAATGTGGGCGTCCAGCTCACTTCGGGTAATGGCCCCGTCCTTATCGGCATCCAGTCTGTCGAGCATGATGCCCGGCGGGTTGAATTCATCGGCGCTGACCAGGCCGTCACCGTTGGTATCCATATGCCCGGTCGGGTCGCCCAGGGGCGCAAAAGGTCTGTCGGGGTCTGCATGCACAGATGGACTGCCGGACAGGCAGAGTGCCAGCAGGGTCGCGGTGGTCAGTATTGATGGTCTCAGTTTTTTCTTCGTCATGAGTCTGGCTCCAAAAGCGGTTGTGAGTTCAGGAAATCGTGCACTTCCTGTCTTCTTCTACGGCGCTGGCGGAAATATCCGTCGGGTGCAGTGAAAAAAACTAGCTGTCCCGTTTGGCCAGCGCAATCCACAGCGCGAACCGGATGATCCAGAAAATCGTGATATGAAAAACCAGGTAGCCAGCCTGTCCCCAGAAAAAAGCTGTACTGAGAGATGTCGGCAGGTAGACGACAAGAGCAGCGTCGATCCCCGCCAGGATCAGCAGACGCGCGGTCAGGCCGGGCCAGAAGTCGCCGATGCGGTACCACAGATCCACGTAACGATATCCCGCTGCCAGCAGCAGCACCATCATGTGGATGCCCGCTGCGAACAGCACCGCGATGCTGGCTGGCTCAAAGAGGGTGCTCATGCAGGCTCCTCGATTTTATCGCCCGTATCTTCCAGCTGCTCATCGTCGAGGAGCTGGACTGAGCCCGTCGTGCCGTCAACCAGGATCCTTGAACCTGTCGTGATACGGCTGGTGCAGTCGGTCACGTCGACCACGCAGGGCATGCCGTATTCCCGTGCAATGGTGCCCGCGTGGGAGAGATAGCTGCCAACCTCGATCACCGCCGCACTGGCGGTCAGGAACAGGGGCGTCCAGGCCGGATCGGTATAGGGTGCAATCAGGATCTCGCCGGGCTCGATTTCATTGTCCGTGGCCGGGTCCATGATGACCCTGGCAATACCCTCGTAGCGTCCCGGAGACGCGCCCTGTCCAGACAGCGAGTGACCGGTAAAAGGTGCTTCGGCCTCGTCCAGGTCGATGCCAATCGTCCTGGGCGGAACCAGCTTGGAGAGCCGGATATGTTCCATCCGCCTGCTGCGGATCGTGTCCTCCACGTCCAGCCAGCCCAGCCTGCCATCCTGCAGATCCCTGATCTCATTCCAGCCCAGGTAGAAAATGTCATCCTTGCACTTCAGGATCTGCTGCTCCAGCAGTGACTGCTCGATCTTCAGGATCTTCAGGCGAACCGCGTAGAACCCCATGATGTGATAGAAACGCGAGTTCTCCCGCAACTTGATGTAATAGCGGGCTTCCTGTGTCAGCCGTTGCAGCAGGCGCCAGCGGGGTTGTCCAAAACGCTCCAGTGGCAGCTTTTCAAGCTCGCAGCGAACCTCCTCAAGCCTGACCTGCCTGTGGTCCCTGGCACCGGCCTCGGCACCGCCCAGGTCCGAGTCTGCCAGCAGATAATTCCTGACTATGCCGATGATGGGGGCGGGATTTTCCTCCCAGCGTACTGAACTGAACTCGAACTCCTTCAGTGCGCGGTGCCCGTGTTTTGCCAGAAAAGCATCCAGCCGGGTCCTGAAATCTGCATGCCGGTCAGAATCCAGGATAAGCTGCAGCGCCTTTTCGGGGGAATGCTCCCGGATGACCTGGCCCAGCACTGTGTTTTCCCCGGGCAAGCCTCGCGAGATCAACAATTTCCCGCCCCATGTCTGTAGAGAGCACACCCTCATTGCCGGCGCACAGCAGGGAAGCCGTATCCCCGGGCAACGATGGCGCCCAGCGTTTCAGCAGCCGGTTCATGAGTTCCAGCATCAGGATGTAACGCGGTGCGACCAGGTTAACCATCAGTACCATATTGCCCGCGGGTTCGAAAAACCGGAATCTGCCGAACAGCACAAGCAGCGCGTTTTTGGCGCTGATCCTGTCGTCTTCCACGACCTGTCTGAAATAGCCGCGGAACCCCTGCATAAAATCGTCAGGCATCGCCGCGGTTCGGCGGTTGAATACGGCCATCATCAGGTAGTTGAACACCACGATCAGCATCAGCATCAGCACCCTTGGAACCGATACGCGCGGATTCGACTGCCGGGGGGTCGACAGGTAGGCGAGACGCGCGATATCAGCATCGCTCATCTTCAGGGGGATGAGTCCACGGATGAAGTTGAAATCCATGTACATGCGGCCGTGGATAAATTTCATCATCGGCAGGATGCCGGTCAGCAGATCCTGGGTCAGGGGCATGAGCGGGTCTGTGAAGTTCTCGGCCACCGGCTTGAACAGGATGTAGCGACCTTCAGGTGCCTCGTCTTCGACGCTGCCCATGATCGTGATGGGCCGTGATTGCAGCATGAACAGTTCACCGGCCTGGATAGCCCATTCCAGGTCCTGGGGCTTGCCGAAATGCGCCTCGGATCGCAGCGCGATACGGGCTATTTCGCAGGCCTGCTCGTCCGAGAGCGTTTCAATCCTGCGCTGGCTCGCAGGCACCTCCAGCAGTCTTGATTGCTGACCTTCCTCGAGTTGCGCGGGTACCATGAATTTCTTGTCTGCGATCCTGATCGCAGTCAGGTGTCCGGTAGCCTTGTCCACCACGTATTGATCCGGCGTCACCCGTCCATCGACGATCGCCGCTCCCATACCCCAGCTGGATTCAGTAATCACCACGGACTGGCTGCCGCTGACCGGATCTGCCGTGAATGTCACCCCGGAAACATCAGATCGAACCAGCTCCTGGATCACCACGGCCATGCTGACGGCGCGGTGGTCGATATTCTGCGACTGTCGATAGGAGAATGCCTGTTCTGACCAGAGAGAAGCCCAGCATTTCTTGACCATCAAATCGATGGCATCTGCCTCGACGTAGTAATAGGTTTCGTGCTGCCCCGCAAAAGATGCATCTGCCAGGTCCTCGGCGGTGGCGGAGGATCGCACGGCATAGGTGAGGGGCCGGGAGCGCTTTGCCTGGAGGGCATCGTGATGCTGGCGGATGCTATCGCTGAGTGCCGCTGGCAGCAGCGCAGAGATAATTTGTGATCGAATGCTTTCGATCAGGGCGTCAGTGTCGTCGGGCAGCTCGTCATTGGCAGGAATATCGAGGGTTGCAATGAAGCTGCTGTAGGCGTCCGCCGTGACAACAAAGCCTGGTGGAACCGGAAAGCCGGCATCGATCAGCTCACCCAGGTTGGCACCCTTGCCACCGGCAATATCAATTTTTGAGCTGTTGACCTGGTCAAGATCGATAACCGACATGCACAATTCCAGTGGACAGCTTCGCCTGTCCAGCTCTGTTGCATTGCAATGCAAATTTCAAACGGCTACTTTACGCGTTTCTTTCTAGCGTGAATACACAGCATGTTCCAGGGACTGACTTTCGAACCTTTCCAGCTGCCGGATGAAGCTGAAGCTATCCGTGGCGAGGTAAGGGCTTTTCTTGATCGTGAACTCGATCCGGGTTCATTGCCGAACTCTGACTTCAATGCCGGTGACTCAGCGGCGTTCAGTAAAAAACTCGCCGAGCAGGGCTGGCTCGGCATGACCTGGCCAAAGGAATACGGCGGCGGTGGTCGCAGCTTCCTTGAGCGCTATGTGGTCACTGAAGAACTGCTGGCCGCAGGTGCACCGGTGGGCTGTCACTGGATTGCTGATCGACAGAGTGGACCACTGATGCTCAAGTTCGGCACAGAAGAGCAGAAACAGAAGTTCCTGCCACAGATTATCGCGGGAGAATGTTTCTTCTCCATCGGTATGAGTGAACCGGACAGTGGTTCTGACCTCGCCTCGATCCGCACGGCAGCGGTTAAAACTGACGGTGGCTGGATACTCAATGGCAGCAAGATCTGGACAAGCTATGCACACACGAATCATTACATGGTGACACTGGTTCGCA
>JAQCAK010000175.1 GCA_027621895.1 Pseudomonadota bacterium
CGGCAACCGGGTTGCCCTGCTGGATTTTACTACGGTGACTGCAGTTCACGCGCCGGGCGCGAGCAAGGGTAATGCCCTTGCTGAAGTTGCGGGCGACCTGGGTATTGAGCAATCACAGGTTCTGGCGATTGGTGATGGAATCAACGACGTTTCAATGCTGGCCTGGGCCGGGCAAAGCGCAACGCCCTCTCACGGTGACGCGTTCGCCAAAGACGCGGCCAAAGAGATTCTTGAAGACAAGGGTGTGACTGGAGTAGTTTCGAGACTTGCCAGATTGTTGTAGCGTCGTTTCGTCGAGTCCATGCACGCGACAACCTGGGCTGTTGCCTTTCTCGTACTGCTGACACTCGCGTTGTTGCCGGCCCTGATGGTCGAGATGGATCATCTTGCCAGCGCTGATCGTGAAAGCTCCCTGAGACAGGAACTGCGACTTTCCAGGTACGCGCTGCAAAAAACGGAGAAGGCGTTGCAGAATGAAACGATCCGTGATCAACGCAGCGGCTGCTTTAATGAAACGTATTTTCGTCGGGAAGTCGATCATCAGATATGGCTTGCGACCAATCATCATTATCAGTTTTGTATTGGATTAGTGCGGATCGACCAGTTTGGAGAAGTGCTTGAACAATACGGCGCCGAGAGCGCAGATGAACTGCTTAGAGTGGTTGGCCGGATCGCGACCCGGGTCCTCAGGGAAGTTGACCTGGTTGCGTATGTCGAGCCGGAGATACAGTAGAAATAACGATTTCAGCAGGTTTTTCATACTTTCATCCGGGCATGTCGCTGGAGAACCTGATGGCGGATGCGCTTGATCATCTGGAGAAGGCAGCAGCAAGGCCGGGCAATCATGTCGCCTTCAGACCCGGCAACCAGGGCGCCTTGCCACGTGGTCAGGATGGATGAGCGGGTTCACAATTCAGCAGAGTGAAGAGATCAGTGAGCAACGAACCGCAGTCATCTAAATTCACGGAACTGGCTGTTGTGAGTTTCCCTCTCCGTCTCGGTAACCTGTTGCTGCTAGTGATGTTCGCGGGCATCTTTTACTACCTTCACCGAATTTGGCTTTCACTGGGTGCAGCCGGGTTTGTGCTCACTGCAGCGACGACTTATGTGGTTGCGCTTCTGTATCTCAGTTATCTTGTTTTTCTCGCCGATTATACCTCGCAGGGTTATCAGAAGATGCCGGCGTTCTCGATGAACGTGGTTGATGCCTCCCGATGGAAAGTTTTCAGGGTGATGCTGCTTTTCAGTCTGTTCGCATCCCTGCTGCCGCTGGTAGATAGTGTCGAAGTTCAGCGGCTGATTCTGGCGCTGGGAGCATTCATACTGCCGCTCGCAACGGGCGTACTGATCGTGGAGAACAGCATGATTGCGGCAACTAACCCGCTGAACTGGCTTAAAATTCTGTCAGCGACGGGATTCGATGGTCACCTCTTCAGGCTGTTTGCCATAGAATGCCTGTTGCTGATTGCGATCTATGTGACCTTTATCGCGGAAGTCGTGTTTCCGGCGATATTCGCCGCGCTGCTGCTGTCGATGATGCTGTTTCGAAGCATTGGTGCGCTGCTGCATAGAAATGCCGAGGTGCTTAATCTTTCTGTGCAATTCGGTCATCAAATCGATGCGTCGAACCAGCAGAGGCATCACGACAAGGATATTGCCCAGCAGGTTGAAGCACTCAAAAACATCTGCGAGAAAGGTGGTGGGGTTACCGCCGCGTTCCGGCAGTACGAGGCGCTACTGGCGAAAAATCATTTTCAAAGTGAGGCTGCGTTTTTCGAGCATTTCAGATCATGGTCATCATCAGAACTGGCGGTGATGGCGGGTAGAGGATACATTGAAAGGCTGATTCAGCATCGGCGGTTCTCGATGGCGCTGGAGGTTCTGTCGTTCTGCTTTAAAGTCAGTGGTGGCGATTTCAGGCTGACTACGGTTGAGCGGTTGCTGACTCTGGTGCAATACGTCGAGTCTTTGGAGCAGAAGCGGATGCTGGCGCGTTTATTAAAGGATGCGCCTGATCAATACACCAACGATCCCAGGGTTGCAGATGCGCTGATTATGGCGGGGCGGCTTTACGCTGAAGATCTGGACTTTTTGACCACACGAGAGATTCTGGATCGAATCGAAAGAGAGCATCCCTTGTGGGCCCAGGATGATGGATATCTTGAGACCAGGCGGCTGCTGGACCGTGTTTCCTGATCTCGAGCGGTACCCTCTTAATCGGTATCTTGTTTATCTTGCAGCTCGGCTTCCAGCGATTCGATGCGCTTGAGTGATTCAGTCCAGAGATGAATAACGGCCTCGATGATCTTCTGGTATACCGCCGGGTTCAACGGATGCGTTTCGGCGTACTCGAAAGCATCACTGCTGCTTTTGCCTGATCTGATCTCGCGAACCTGCATGCCCAGTTTGAGATCTGTTCTGAGGGTATGATAAATCAGCCAGGATGCAGCGAATTTCAGGATTTCCTCGTAGTGATCTTCCAGATCTCCTTCGTCGGCATAACTCCTCAGGCGGTTAAGGTCGTAAATGAAAGAACTGTGCTCCATCCGCTGGAGCTTCTGGTGACGCTTGTCGACCTGGAAGTGAACCATCTCGCGCTCTTCATCAACGAAATGCTGACTGGTGAAGTCGACCAACTCATCCAGTGATTTCTCGATGCTCTCTGGTTCAGCATGGCCTGAATCCAGCTGAGTCGCGATGTCGTTGATCATATCGAATAGCTTTCGGTGCTCTTCATCGACAATAGCAATGTCTGTTTTGAACAGGTCGGACCACTCGATACGATCCAATGGGTGTCTCCTCTTGATAAGGTCGGGGCAGGTCGAACAGACTTGTATAAAGTCACTGGAATGTCTGCTGGACCTTTATCGGGGTCGCATTATTTAAAAATTGAACCTTAACCCATTTGTTTCTATGGTTAGTTAAAAAGGAGAGGGAAAAACATGCCAACTTACGATTCGATTATCAGGAATGGGCTTATTTATGATGGAACCGGCAGCGAGCCGGTTCAGGGCGATATCGCCATCAGCAATGGCGAGATTGCTGCCATCGGGCAGTTTGATGGTTCCGCTGATGTTGAAGTTGACGCCACCGGCCTGGCTGTTGCGCCCGGATTTATTGATATCCATACCCATTTCGACCCGCAGCTGTGCTGGGACGGCCTGGCTACACCCTCAATCGAACATGGCATTACGACCGTGGTTACAGGTAACTGTTCACTGAGTCTCGCGCCGATCAGGGACAGGAAAGCGGCAGACAAGATTGTCAGCATGTTTGGCGTAATTGAGGACATCAAAAAGAAAACCTTCGATGAAGCCGTACCCTTCACCTGGGAGAGCTTTCCGGACTACCTGGAACACATCACGCCTGGGCTGGGTATCAACGTCGGTGCGCTGATAGGCCATTCTGCCCTGCGCCTGTATGTGATGGGTGCCGCGAGCCAGGAACGTGCTGCAACAGAAGAAGAAATATCCGAGATGTGTGCACTGGTTGAAGAAGCGATGGCCGCTGGCGCGCTCGGGATTTCCAGCTCGTATGTAGATATGGATGAGAATGCGAAACCCGTACCCAGCCAGTATGCGGATCTGAACGAAAAGATCGCCCTCGCGAAAGCAATGGCTAAAAGCGGGCGGGGCATCTGGCAGATCGTGCCGTTTTTTCCGGACCTCAACAGGGAACTGGACAACATTCGTGAACTCGGCGAGATCAGCCTCGCCGCCGGTGTGCCGTGCAGTCTGCAGCCGGTACTGAGTTCGCCAACTTCCCCCAACGCCGAGGAAATCATCAACGCGCTGGAAGAGCAGCAGGCGCGTGGCGCCAGAGTCTATGGCCAGGTGATGCCCCGCTGCTTTGATTTGAACATGCGTCTATCTGAAACCAGCATGCTGCTGTTCTCGCTGCCCAGTTGGAAAGCCATTATGGATATGCCCGCTGAGACCCGGCTGGCGAAGTTCTCTGATCCCGACATGCGCGAGAAGCTTGTCAATGAGATGAAAAATGCAGCGGGGATGAGCGGCGCGTTGCCCTTTCTCACGGTCGGAGACACCTATTCGGACGCCAACAAGCGCTACGAGGGCAGGACACTGGTGGAGATTGCCCAGGAAGAAGACAAGGAACTTGGCGAAGTGATTCTAGATATCGCGGTTGCGGATGGCCTGGAAACCGAGTTCCAGCTTAAGAACGTGATCAATGCTGATAAAGCTGCAGTCGCGGCACTCATCAATCACCCGCTCTGCCACTTCGGCGCTTCTGATGCGGGTGCACACGTGACACAATTCTGTGGTACCGGCGATACTACCCATCTGCTGGAGCACTATGTGCGTGAGACCGGCCAGATGACACTGGAACGGGCGATTCACAGGATGACCGGTGAAGTTGCAGCGGACTGGGGCCTGCACGATAGAGGGGTGCTCGCTGTCGGCAAGGCGGCTGACATCGTGGTGTTTGATCCGGCAACAGTTTCTGTGAGCGAAGAAGAATTTGTTGACGACTTTCCGGGTGAAGCCCGCCGTTACGTCAGACGATCCTCCGGTTACAACAGTGTGTTCGTCAATGGTGAGATCGTTTACAACGCAGATGGATACACAGACAAACGCGCCGGCAGGGTCGTGTAAAGAAAAAGGGTCAGGCTTGTTTTAGAGGATGCGCATGCCCCGGCCTGAGGAATTGATGGCGATATCAAGACAGTGGCTGCATGCAGGCTGTTGCATGGTGCCGGGTTCAATGAGCCAGGTTGCAGAATCCGGTAACTGATGATCTGCACATGAGAGTGCTGCCGGCAATCCTCTCTTCCGCAGCTGATTTCGCCTATGCCGGGGCCTGCAACTGCTTCAGCTACCTCTTTGAGTCAGAAAAGTAGCATCTTTATGATGCTGCCGAACATTGAATGTGAAAGCACGGAGATGACCAGGGGGAGCGCTCCATGACCCGGGCAATCTCTGCCTCCAAGTCCAGCAGACTGGCGGGATTGAGAGCGCGATCATAGGTTTCTGTCCGGAAGTTCGTTGCTCACGGCATC
>JAQCAK010000176.1 GCA_027621895.1 Pseudomonadota bacterium
GTGATCAACCCTGATGAATGCATTGACTGTGCACTCTGTGAGCCCGAGTGTCCTGTCGATGCCATTTTCTCGGAAGATGAACTGCCTGAGGATCAGCAGGAGTACCTGGAACTGAATGCAGAGCTGAGTCAGAACTGGCCCAATATCACCGAGAAAAAAGATCCGCTGCCCGACGCGGAAGACTGGGCCGATGTTTCGCCGAAGCGCGAACATCTGGAAATGTAACCCGGCTTCATTGTCTGAAAGGCCTGCCCGGTTTTATCGGGCAGGACCAGCATCAATCGCCCCTGGCCTGCTGGCGAAGCCGGTACAGAAGTTCCAGGGCCGCCCGTGGGGACAGTTCATCAACCTCAAGTTCACTCAGGGCGTGTCTGAGGGTCGCCGCGGTTTCATCCGTTTCAACAGCGGGAGCCGCAAACAGGTCGGACTGCCGGGGATGGCCGCCACCTGATCCGGACTCCAGATTCTCGAGTTCCTGCAATTTCTCTCTTGCCTGCCTGACCACCGTGTCTGGAACCCCGGCCAGCCTTGCGACCTGCAGCCCATAGCTCTGGCTGGCGGGCCCCTCGTTCACTGAATACAGGAAAATAATCTCAGCCCCGTGTTCCCTGGCCGTCAGGTGCACGTTCCTGACCTGTGGCAGGTTTTCCGGCAGCGTGGTCAGTTCGAAATAGTGGGTCGCAAACAGTGTCAGGGCACCGATGTGCTCGGCAATGTGATTGGCGACAGCCCAGGCCAGTGACAGACCATCAAACGTCGATGTACCCCGGCCGATCTCGTCCAGCAGTACCAGCGATCTTCTGGTCGCGTTATTCAGAATCATCGCGGTCTCGGTCATTTCAACCATGAATGTGGATCGTCCGCTGGCCAGGTCATCCGATGAACCGATGCGCGTGAAGATCCTGTCGATGGCACCGATGCATGCTGACCGGGCGGGGACAAAACTGCCGATGTGTGCCAGCAGGGCGATGATTGCACACTGTCGCATGTAGGTGGACTTACCACCCATGTTTGGCCCGGTAATAATCAGCAACCGGGACTCGTCGTCGAGTTCCAGATCATTGGGAATGAACGGACTTTCCAGCGTCTGTTCCACCACCAGGTGACGACCCTGTTCGATCCGGATAGCCGCCTCTTCGCTGAGAGTCGGTCTGACCAGTTGCAGTGCGGACGCCCGTTCGGCGAGCGTGCCCAGCACATCCAGTTCAGAGAGGGCAGCAGCCAGGCGCTGCAGGGTCGCCAGGTGCGACACCAGTTCCTCAAGCAGTTCTTCGTAAAGGTGCTTTTCACGGGCCAGAGCCCGGCTCTTGCTGCTGAGCGCCTTGTCTTCGAACTGCTTGAGTTCGGGGGTAATAAAGCGTTCTGCATTCTTCAGTGTCTGTCGCCTGACATATTCTGCCGGCGCGTCTGCTGCCTGGGCCTTGCTGATTTCAATATAGTAGCCATGGACACGGTTGTAGCCCACCTTCAGCGTACTCAGCCCGGTGCGTGACTTTTCCTCGGTCTCCATTTTGACCAGGAATGCTGCCGCGTTCTCGCTGATCGATCGCAGCTCATCGAGGTCCGCGTCGTAGCCATCCTTGATGACGCCGCCGTCACGAATCACAACCGGTGGGTTATCGATGATCGCCCGTTGCAGCTGCTCGGCGAGATCGGGCATGGGCTGGCAGTCTGCAGCCAGCGCGCCGACCCGCTCGCTTTCGAGTCCGGCAAGGCAGGTGCAGAGCGCAGGCAGCACGGCCAGGGCATCCCTCAGCCTGGCCAGGTCCCTTGGACGGGCTGAACGCAGTGCCACCCTGGCCAGAATCCGCTCCATGTCTCCTATCTGACGCAGCCGGTCTGACAGGTCCGTGTCCAGGTGCTTCATCAGGAGCTCTTCCACGGTATCAAGGCGGGCATTGAGCACGTCCCTGGAGCGAACCGGACGGTTGATCCAGCGCTGCAGCAGCCTTGCCCCCATGGCCGTTGATGTTCTGTTCATGACGCTGAACAGCGTATGATCGTTTCCGCCCTGGATGTTCCTGGTCAGTTCCAGGTTTCGACGTGAGGCACCATCAATGTGGACGGCGTCATCATTGACGATCTTCTGCAGGCCTGTGATGTGGGGCAGCTCGGTTCTCTGGGTCTCCTTCACGTAAGCCAGCAGGCAGCCGGCGGCCCGGATAGCCAGGATCAGTTCTTCACAATCGAATGCGGCCAGATCCCTGACGCCAAACTGTCGGGTGAGGGTGTCCGTTGCGGCATTCAGGTCGAACTCCCAGGGTGCCAGGCACCGACTGCCGACATGTCGGGCTGCGACATCCGGGTAGTGGCAGTCTTCTGACAGAATCAGCTCGGCCGGGGCAAGGCGATGCAGTTCGCTTGTCAGCGCCTCCTGGCTGTTCTGTTCACCCAGTTCGAACCGGCCACTGGAGAGATCGAGTACGGCAAGTCCCCAGCGCTCACCTTCACCGATGACTGCCGCGATCAGATTGTCACGGTCTGCGCTCAGCAGTGCTTCATCGGTCAGCGTCCCGGGCGTGACGATACGTACCACCTGACGCTCAACGGGCCCTTTGCTGGTAGCCGGGTCGCCAATCTGCTCGCAGATGGCAACGGATACACCGCTTTTTACCAGTCGGACCAGGTAGCTATCCACCGAGTGGTAGGGAACACCGCACATGGGGATCGGTTCGCCCGCAGAGGCGCCCCTGGCGGTGAGTGTGATATCCAGCAGCTCAGCAGCCCTGCGGGCGTCGTCATAAAACAGCTCATAGAAATCACCCATCCGGTAGAACAGCAGTTCATCAGGATGCTCCCCCTTGATCGCCAGGTACTGTTGCATCATGGGGGTATGTGCCGGTGTGTCGGATGCCGTCCGCGCAGTTTTTACGGTCTTTTCAGCCACGTTTTTCCAGGGAATATCCTGCGGATTGTTCAGGTCATTGTCGTCATCAGAGACAGGCACATAAGCTACACTGTTTCCCATCCTGATGCAGGACCGAGTGCCACAGCATAACCCGGTGCTGATAGCCTGCAAGATGAAAAAATTATTTTTCCGCTCTGGCAATTTGCGGATCATACTGTTTAAATATACAGTAATTGGTCAGGAGGTGATCTCGCCTCCCGGCTGTACCCGAGAACAGGAAGTAACCAGAAGTAACCAGAAGTGACCCAGCGCTATCCTGGTCGCTTTGAGGGTATTGACTGACAGGATTACAGGCAGCGGTCTGTATCGGAAGCACCTGGGAATCATTGAAACTATCGGTGTAAAGCGATTACAGACAGGCGATTACAGACGGGCTGTACTCTGCACATTGATCAGCGATCAGAGAACAGAGAACAGACAACAGACAACAGAGAACAGCGACTTGAAGTACAGCCGATTTACACAGACGAATCAAACAGCAACTTATACAGCAACTTAATACAGCAACTGATAAAGAAAGAGGAAGCAACATGGCAGATCTCGAGAATGGTTCAAACAAGGAACGGGATAAAGCGCTGAGCGCAGCACTGTCCCAGATCGAGCGGCAGTTCGGCAAGGGAGCCATGATGCGCCTGGGGGATTCTCCCAGGGAAAAAATTCCTTCCATCTCAACCGGGTCCCTGGGACTGGATATCGCACTGGGTATCGGCGGTTTGCCCCGTGGCAGGATTGTCGAGATCTATGGTCCAGAGTCGTCCGGTAAGACCACGCTGACCCTGCAGGTGATCGCCGAGGCCCAGAAAGCCGGTGGTACCTGTGCGTTTATCGATGCGGAACATGCCCTCGATCCCAGCTATGCACAGAACCTGGGTGTGAACATTGACGATCTGCTCGTCTCCCAGCCGGACACGGGTGAACAGGCACTCGAAATCTGCGACATGGTCGTTCGCTCCGGCGCTGTTGACGTGGTGATCGTCGACTCGGTTGCTGCCCTGACACCGAAGGCCGAAATCGAAGGCGAAATGGGGGATCACCATGTGGGTCTGCAGGCCCGGCTGATGAGCCAGGCGCTGCGAAAAATGGCCGGTAACATTAAGAACTCCAATACCCTGGTTATTTTCATCAACCAGATTCGAATGAAAATCGGTGTCATGTTCGGCAGCCCGGAGACCACCACCGGTGGTAACGCGCTTAAGTTCTACTCATCTGTGCGTCTCGATATTCGCCGAATCGGTTCCATCAAGGAAGGAGATGAAGTTGTCGGTAATGAAACCCGGGTCAAGGTGATCAAGAACAAGGTCGCACCTCCATTCAAGCAGACGGAATTCCAGATCATGTACGGCAAGGGGATCTATCACATGGGTGAGGTGGTTGACCTGGGTGTGCAGTTGAACCTGGTCGACAAGGCAGGCGCCTGGTACAGCTACAACGGTGAGCGCATAGGCCAGGGCAAGAAAAATGCCTGTGAGTTCCTCACGGAACATGCCCATCTGGCTGAGGAAATCGAAAAGCTTATTCGCGCAAAACTGCTTAATGGCGGTGTTGACGCGGAAGCTGCCGAAGAAGAGGCGGGTAACGTGACGCCGATCACCGGTAGCTGAGACGACCCCCGTCTTCAGTGCCTGCATGACCAGCGGTTGTGACTAGTGGTTGTGACTAATGGTTATCAAAAGCTGTTATGAAAAGCATTTATGAAAAGCCTGGACGCAGAAAGTCCGGATGAAGTCACTGTTCGGCGGGCCGCGATGGACCTTCTGGCCCGTCGCGAGCACTCCCGTCTTGAGCTCATGCAGAAGCTCGGCAAACGGTTTCCCGGTGAATCAGCCCTCATCGAGCAATCAGTGGACCGCCTGGCAGATGAGGGGCTGCAATCTGACGCCCGTCTGGCTGAGGCCTTCATCAGGGCCCGCAGCAACAAGGGCCAGGGTCCGGTAAAAATCCGTTCTGAACTGCGTGGCAAGGGCGTATCTGATGCGGTAATCGGTCTGGCAATGGAGGAGTGCGAGATTGACTGGGTCGAGCAGGCCGGTCGGGTCGCCGCCCGAAAATTCGCCCGCGGGCAGATTCACGTCGGTGGCGATGACGATGT
>JAQCAK010000177.1 GCA_027621895.1 Pseudomonadota bacterium
GAGGACATTTCTCTCGCTGGTACCACCCGACGACTTCCAGTATTACTATGACCGGGACAACCGCCTGATGCTGGGTTCAGTCACTGAAATGATCGGCATTCCCTGACCCCGGGTCAGGCTGCGCCGGCAGCGGCCCGGGCTGGCTGGCGGCGGGGTACGCGCAGCAGCATGACAAAGGGAATACTGATCAGGGAAATGGCCGTCATCAGCCGGAAATCATCCAGGTAGCCCAGCATCAGCGCTTCCCGCTGCACCATCTGGTTGAGCAGTTCCAGACCGCTGGCTTCGCGGTAATCCATCATCGCCGGTAACCCATGGGTCAGTGCCGGATTAAAAGGATTAATGTGGTCTATGAGGTGGCTGCGGTTTTCCCGCACGTAGACCGCAAGAGCCCCCATCAGCACAGACACTCCAACGCTCGAGCCAAAATTCCGCCCCAGGCTGTAGAAAGCAGCACAGTCATTGCGGAACCGCGCCTCAATGGTCGAGAAAGCCATGGAACTCATGGGCACGAACATCAGCCCCATGCCGAATCCCTGGAGTACGCCGGTCCACATCAGCATCATCGGCGTGACATTCTGATCAAAGGACGTCATCACCCATAGCGACAGGGCATTCATGATGAGCCCGCTGATAATCAACGCTCTCGCATCCACCAACATGATCAGCCGGCTGACCATGAACATGGAAACCATCGTACCAATACCACGAGGCGCCATGATCAGACCGGTGGTCAACACCGGGTACCCGAGCAGGCTTTGCATGAAAGGCGGCAGGATCGCCATGGTGGCCATCAGGTTAAAACCGACTGTAAAACTCAGCAGCATGCTCACACTGAAGTTCCAGTCTTTGAAGATACGCAGATCCACGAAAGGTTCATCTGAAAGATGCGTCTGCGCCAGGAACAGGTAGAGGAACAGGCAGGCCACGAATGCCTCGATCTGGATCTCAAGCGAACTGAACCAGCCCTGGGAGTTACCCCTGTCCAATAACAACTGCAGCGCGCCGATGGCAACGCCGAGGAAGGAAAACCCGAGCCAGTCAAATCGCCTGGGCCGCTCGAAGGATTAGTGGCGGGGAATGGTCAGGGCAATACCCAGCATGGCCACCACGCCAACCGGCAGGTTGATCAGAAACACCCATCGCCAGTCAGCCACATCCGTCAGCCAGCCACCGAGGGTCGGCCCAATAATCGGCCCCAGCATCACACCCACACCAAACAGGGCCATGCCCCGGCCATAGTCTTCAGGGGCATAGGCATGCAGGATCGCCGCCTGTGACAACGGAATCAGCGCTGCGCCACTCATTCCCTGGAGGATGCGAAAGAACACCATCTCCTCAAGGTTGACGGAAAGACCGCACATGACGGACGCCGCGGTAAAACCACCCACGCACACAAGAAACATATTCCGCTGGCCAAAGCGGGTCGCCAGATAGCCGGCAACGGGTGTAAAGATCGCCGAGGTAACAATGTAAGACGTGAGTACCCAGGCTATCTGGTCCTGGGTGACCGAGAAGCTGCCCTGCATCTGCGGCAGGGCGACCGCGGCAATGGTTGAATCCAGCGTATAGACGAGTGCCGACAGCATGATGCTGGCCATCATCAGGGGATGCTGCTGGCTGCTCATGGGATGGTTCGCTACCTGCCCGGCAACAGGTCACGCCAGTGGCGCTGATATCCCGTATCGACGGTCACGGAACAGCTCATCCCCGCGCGCAGTTCAAACTGCTCATGGCTATCTTCAATCCTGATCCGTACGGGCACACGCTGGACAATTTTCACCCAGTTGCCCGTGGCGTTCTGCGGCGGCAACAGCGCGAACTCCGCGCCGGTGGTTCGACTGATACTGTCCACGGCGCCCTGCCAGCGTGTGCCAGGATAGGCATCAATCTCGAATTGAACCGGCTGACCCTCTCGGATACGCGTCATCTGGGTTTCCTTGAAGTTCGCCTCGACCCACATATCCTGGTCTGCAACAACCGCGGTAATCAGTGCACCCCTGTCGACATAGTCGCCGGGTTCAGGCCGATTGGTCACCACGCCATTGAACGGTGCACGGACCACCGCGCGCTTCAGGTCGAGCTCCGCCTGCTCCAGTTGAGCACGGGCAACCTGCCAGGCCGGGTGGGCCGCTGCCTGTATGTCGGGATCACCCCGCAGCACCGCCAGCAGTGTCTCGGCTTTCTCACTGGCCACCGTGACCCGGCGCCGGGCGTTATTCAATTCATACAGCGCGGTGTCCAGGTCTTCCTGCCTGCCCAGACTGGCATCCACCAGACCCTGCTGACGAGCCAGCTGGGTCGCGGCATAGTCAACCGTTGACTGGTAAAGCGCAATCTCGGAAACCGCTGCCCGATAGGCGAGCTTGTCTCTTGCCAACTCGCTCTCCACCTGGGCAAGCCTGGCCGATGCCTGATTGACGGCCAGTTTGAAAGGCGCATCATCCAGGCGAAACAGCACATCACCTTTCTCCACCCGCTGATTCTCCTCAACGGGCACAGCAACGATCGTGCCGGACACCTCGGCTGAAATATTGACGATGTGGGATTTGATATAGGCGTTTTCGGTGGAGACCAGGCGACCGGTATTGACATAAACCGCCAGTCCCGCAGCCACAGCCAGTGCCGGTATGGCTACCAGCATCAGCAAACGACGGACGAGAATCAGGGAACGACGCGGCACAACAGGGGTTTCCAGCGCATGCAGTCCGGTCGCCTGGCTGGATGTGTCGTTGTCGGGGTCTGGATTTCCCGATCTGGCTTCAGACATCGCTGGCCTGCCCCTGATTCTTTGAATCGCCCTCGTCAGCTTCCGGATGAGTCACATCAATAAGATTCTGCTTCACGATCTGCAGGACCGATGTCGCCTGTTCGCGCTCTGCTTCAGCGACCCCCTCAAAGGCGCGCTCGGTCATCGCCCGTCCAAGCTGGGTTAGCTGATCCAGCAGGGGTGATGCCGCCGGCGTCAGGAACAGACGCTGCATTCTGCGATCCGCCGGATCCGGGCGTCGCTCTACCAGGCCATTTTCTTCAAGACGATCCAACTGCCTGAGCAGGGTAATGGGTTGAATCTCCAGCATCGCGGCCAGCGATTTCTGGTTGATACCCTCATTGCGCGCCAGATGGATCAGTGCCCTGCTCTGCGCCAGGGTCAATCCCAGCGACTGCGCCTCTTCATTGAACTGAACCCGCATCAGGCGCGCGATATCCGATACCAGGAATCCGACGCTGTGCTCAAAATCGATATCCAGAACTCTCTCCAACTGACAGCTAATAGTAAGTAATACTTATTATTAGTCCTGCTTCTTCTCAAAATCAAACATTTCCGCGGCTCCTGACCCGGCGTACCGCAACGGTTCCGAAACCACACAGCGGATCTGCTTTAGCGGGTGACCTGAAGCGGCATGCGTGTAAACATAAGCTCCGTTGTAGAAAGCCAGTCACGAACATGCCAACAGAGGAGACCCCGTCCTTGAAAATTGATCAGGTTTTGCTGGTCGAGGATCATCAGGATGCGATGTTCGTTCTCAACAACGTCGTCATGGGGGTTTTCAACCAGCCACGCATATACGCGGCAAAATCCATCGCCGAGGCCCTGCCCCTGATCGACAGCATTTCCCTGGATCTCGCGCTGCTCGATGTGGGGCTGCCCGATGGCAATGGCATTGAACTGATCGAACGGATTCAGGCAGCGAACAGCGCCACCATGACAGTCGTGACCCCCATCTTTGACGACGACGAGAACCTGTTCAACGCGCTCCGGGCCGGCGCAGCCGGATACCTGCTGAAAGGCTTTACCCCCGATGAACTCAAGCTGTACCTGAAAGACCTGGTCAACGGTAAACCCGCCCTTTCTCCCTCTATCGCGCACAAGGTACTGGAGTATTTCAGAAGGTCAGATCCAGGCCTGACTGCTGAATTACAGGAACAGGAAGACAACCTCACTGCAAGGGAGATCGAGATTCTGAGCCTGGTCGCAAAGGGTTGCCAGACCAAGGAAGTCGCCCAGATACTCGACATCTCACGAAATACCGTCGCGCATCACATCAAGAGCATCTACACCAAACTCAACGTGCACAACCGCGCCCAGGCCACGGCTGCCGCCATGAAACTCAATATTTTCGATCAAGAGGACAACAGATGAGTGAGAGAAGCAGGTGACTGCAGAACACGGCGTGTTCAGCCCCGCGGTCAGGAACTACGCGCTGGGCGTTCTGGTCCTCGTTTACACCTTCAACTTTATCGACAGGCAGATCCTGTCGATCCTGCTGGAACCCATCAAGCAGGACCTCCAACTGTCGGATACAGCGCTCGGATTACTGACGGGTTTCGCCTTCGCACTCTTTTATGCCACGCTGGGAATTCCCATCGCTCGGTATGCCGACCGGAGCAATCGCCGCAACCTGATTGCAGCGGCACTGACTATCTGGAGCGTGATGACCGCCGTGTCAGGACTGGCCCAGAACTTCTGGCAACTGCTGGTTGCCAGGATTGGTGTGGGGGTCGGAGAAGCCGGGTGCTCTCCGCCTTCTCACTCGATGATTTCAGACTACTTTCCGTCACACAACCGGGCCACGGCCCTTGGTATCTACTCGCTGGGTATTCCCATCGGCATCCTGTTCGGCTTCATTGCCGGAGGCTGGTTGAATGAATTCTTTGGCTGGCGCGTTGCCTTCTTTGTTGTCGGGGTGCCCGGCGTCCTGCTCGCCATCCTGGTCAGACTGACCCTGCGGGAACCTCCACGGGGCATGGCTGAAGGTCGCAGCGACGACTCGGTTCAACCGGGGGTCAAGGAAACATTCGCCTACCTCTGGCGCAAGCGCTCTTTTCGCCATCTGTCAGCAGGCGCAGCGCTGAGCGCTTTTGTGGGCTATGGCGTGGTCACCTGGGTTCCTTCTTTCCTGATCCGTTCCTACGGGATGTCCACCGGTGATGTCGGCACTTACCTCGGACTCATACTGGGGATTCCCGGGGGTATTGGCATCGCGCTGGGGGG
>JAQCAK010000178.1 GCA_027621895.1 Pseudomonadota bacterium
GTCAGAGAGGGTTTTGCCACATTGGTTGCCAGCACAATCCTGCGAGCCTCCCCGGAGGGATTAAACACACGATTCTGATCCGCAACCGCGAGCCGCGAATACAGGGGCAGTATCTGTACAGCAGCGTCAGTGCCGCTGCTGTTCCTGCCGGGCTGCCCGACGAAATGTTTCCTGATAAAGCCGGCTGTTTCGCGGATCTCCCGTTCTCCCGGCAGAAAGATCAGCACATCACCACGAGGCAAGGCTTCTATCTCTTCAAGCACCTCGATGATGGCGCGCATCTGCGCCTCATCGGCATCCTCTGTGGATTCGTCGAAGGGACGGTAGTGCACCTCAACGGGATAGGTGCGTCCGCTGACCTCAATGATCGGGGCATTGTCAAAATGTCGGGAAAAGCGATCCACATCGATGGTAGCAGACGTGATAATCACCTTGAGATCCGGTCGTCTTGGCAGTATTCGACGAACGTACCCCAGCAGGAAATCAATATTCAGACTGCGTTCGTGGGCCTCATCGATGATGAGCGTGTCGTACTTTTCCAGAAACCGATCGTTCTGGGTTTCCGCCAGCAGCACACCATCGGTCATCACCTTGATCAGGGTCTCGGGACCGGTTTCGTCCTGAAAACGAACCTGGTATCCCACCTGCCGGCCCACCTGCACATCAAGTTCCTCAGCCAGACGACTGGCGATGGTGCGCGCGGCGACACGCCTTGGCTGGGTATGACCGATCCTGCCGTAAATGCCCCGCCCGGCTTCCAGGCATATCTTGGGCAACTGCGTGGTCTTTCCTGACCCGGTCTCTCCAGCGACGATCAGGACCTGGTGTTTCTCCAGCGCATCACGAATTTCCTGAACGTGCTGGCTGACGGGGAGCTGCGCCGGATAGGACACATTCGGCAGAACCGACTTTCGTCTGTCGACCAGCGCCACAGACTTTCGAATCGAGATCCACAACCTGTCCCGTTCTTTCTTTTTCTTCAGATCCCGACGCATGCGAAAGCGATCGGCGAGCATGCACTCGTCGATCTGACTCTCAAGTTCTTCGTATGCGGGAGTTCCCATAACTGTATCGGGATCAGTGAAAAGCACCGGCGCAGATTCTACGCCGGTACAAAGCGCAATTACTTGGACAGGTAGTTCATACCTTCTTCGATACCCGCAATGGTCAGCGGATACATCTGGTCATCAACCAGCTTTTGAATCAGGGAGACAGAAGTTGAGTACTCCCAGGTGTCACGCGGCGTCGGATTGATCCAGATAACTTTTTCAAAGGTATCCATCATCCGCTGCATCCAGATGGCACCGGCTTCCTCGTTCCAGTGTTCGACGGAACCACCGGCGTGAGTGATTTCATAAGGTGCCATCGTCGCGTCACCGACAAAGATAACCCGGTAGTCCTGCGTGTACTTGTGAAGAATATCGAAGGTATCAATGCGCTCACTCATGCGGCGCTTGTGTTCTTTCCAGAGTCCGTCATAAATGAAATTGTGGAAGTAATAGGTTTCCAGATGCTTGAATTCAGAACGGGCAGCGGAAAAAAGCTCCTCACAGACCTTCACGTGAGCATCCATGGAGCCACCGTTATCCAGCAGCAATAGCACCTTAACCGTGTTACGCCGCTCCGGCCGCATGATAATGTCCAGCAGCCCGCCATTTTTAGCGGTCTTGCTGATGGTCGTATCAATATCGAATTCGTCCTCAGCGCCCTGCCTTGCCAGTTTTCGCAACCGGCGCAGCGCGATCTTCATGCCACGGGTACCGAGCTCCACGTTGTCGTCGTAGGCCTTGTAATCGCGCTTGTCCCACTGGCGTTTACCACGGCGCTTCTTGCCCTTGCGCTCGTCGCCATCCTTGCCTTTACCGTTTTCGCCCTTGCCTTCCTTGTCCTTCTGCTTGCCTTCACCGCGGGCGGCTTCTTCCACCTCGCGCTTGAAGGCCTCGATCAATTGCTCCAGGCCACCGAGTGACTTGATCTTCTCGAGTTCCTCGGGGCTCAGGCTTTTCTCGAACTCCCGACGCAGGTATTCGTCGGGAATCAGCGAGGCCAGCAGGCTGGACAGGTCATCCAGTCCCTTGAAGTAGGTACTGAACGCCCGGTCGAACTTGTCGTAGTGACGCTCGTCCTTGACCAGCGCCATCCGGCTCATGTAGTAAAACTCATCCATGTCGGCGTAGACCAGCCTGGCCTTCAGCACATCCATCAGGTGCAGCAGCTCCGTGATGGAAACCGGGATCCGTTCTTTCTTGAGCGTGAAGAAAAAGTTAATCAGCATGGTGAACTCCAGGCATTAACCCTGATTGCCGCCTCCGCTCTGCTGACGACGATTCATGAACGCCAGACGTTCCAGCAACTGGACGTCCTGTTCATTCTTGACCAGCGCACCGTAGAGCGGCGGGATGGCTTTGGTGGTGTCACGATTGGTGAGGATCTCGTCAGGAATATCATCCGCCATCAGCAGTTTCAGCCAGTCGATCAACTCGGATGTGGACGGTTTCTTTTTCAGGCCCGGCACTTTTCGGACGTCGAAAAAGATCTCCATGGCTTCCTTGACCAGGTCTTTCTTAATGTCCGGATGATGCACCGCGACGATGTCAGCCATGGTGTCACGGTCAGGGAACTGGATGTAATGGAAGAAACAGCGCCGCAGGAATGCGTCGGGCAGTTCCTTCTCGTTGTTACTGGTAATGACGACGACCGGTCGCTGCCTGGCTTTGATGGTTTCGCCGGTCTCGTAAACGTGAAACTCCATGCGGTCGATTTCAAGCAGCAGGTCATTTGGAAATTCGATGTCTGCCTTGTCGATTTCATCAATCAGCAGCACAACCCGTTTTTCAGACTCAAAGGCTTCCCAGAGCTTGCCCTTGTCAATGTAGTTGCGAATGTCGTGGACACGATCATCACCCAGCTGTGAATCACGCAGTCTCGATACCGCGTCATACTCATAGAGCCCCTGCTGTGCCTTGGTGGTGGACTTGATATGCCATGCAATCAGGTCCATACCCAGCGATGCTGCGATTTCCTCTGCCAGCATGGTCTTGCCCGTGCCCGGCTCACCCTTGATAAGCAGGGGGCGTTCGAGTTGAACAGCGGCGTTTACTGCCATCTGCAGTTCGTCAGTCGCGATATAGGTAGATGTGCTTGAAAATTTCATTACGTCTCGATCCTAATAAAACGGGCGATAAAAGCCCGGCAATATAACCGCTGAATACCCGATTTGCCAGCCGACATATCGGGACGAATGGTCAATGCTCAGTCACCATGATGGCTGCCAGACCGAAAAACGAGCCGTCGGACGATCAATAGCGCCAGCATCAGGGCAACCGCCACCAGTAAAACCAGGGCCCCGGCAAGGCCATTGTCAGAGCTGCCAATCAACAAATCCATCAAAACGACCACCAGCGCCGGTGCCAGGTGGTCATGAGCGTCGCTGACATACCAGGGGGTAAAAATCACGACCAGCGCTGCCCCCCTGAGCAGGTCCCGCCAGCCGCCGTGCTTCAGATTGCCGGTCAGCTTCCACCAGAACAGGCAGAAACAGACGCTCGCCAGCAGGTAGACGGTCCAGGCAAGGTGATACTCGTACTGGCCGATAAACGAATCCATCAGTATTCAACCCAGCTGATGATCTGTTCTTCAAAGTCATCCGGGTGAACATACAGCTCGGAAATACACTTGCCCTGAACGGAGATACCAGCCTCATGGACGGTTTCCCGCGAGCCGGAGACCAGGGGATGCCACCAGGCCAGTGGCCTGCCCTCGGCCAGGGTGCGATAGGCGCAGGATTTTGGCAGCCAGCTGTAGTCCATTGCGCCAACAGGCGTCAGCTCTACACAGTCCGGCACCAGGCGGGTACGTTCAGAATACCTTGTGCAGCTGCAGGTGGCTTCATCCAGGTACCGGCAGACCACCGCCGTGTAGTGAACCTCTTCGGTCTCGTCATCCTCGAGCTTGTGCAGGCAGCATCGGGCACAACCATCACAGAGTGATTCCCACTCCTCTGCCGTCATTTCGAACAGCGTCTTGTGTTTCCAGAACTCATTCATCGATCTTAAATTCCGCGGGCGGCAGCTGCAGGTGGTAACCCTGGGTTTCCAGGTTGGCCAGGACTTTCGCCGGGTCCTCGCGGGCAAGCTTCCGTTCGGCAGTCAGCTCGATACTCAGGGTTTTCTGCGGTTCACCAAACTTCAACAGCAGGGCTTCCGGCACCCTCGACAGTCCTTCCGAGGCTGCAACGTAGAGAAAAAGCAAATCCTTCCGGGGACTTCGATAGACGTCAACTTCCACGGGTTTACTCCGTCAGCGCAGACAGCAGGGCGTTGCCAACGATCGCCTCGCGCCAGCCCGTCAGTTCGCCGGGCAAATGATACTCACCACTGGCGTCTTCAGACCGGATCAGCTTTTCCAGGTGTCGCCGCTTGGTCAGCAGTTCAGGTGCGACCGAGTGCCTGCGAGCTGCCTCGTCCACCACCTGGCGCAGACGTTTAAGCTTTCGATTGTTGACCGGCGCATCGGTTCGCTCGATCAGCTGTGGGCAGTCTGCCTCCGGCACGGCCATGGCTTTTCCAACCACGGCAATCACAGCATCACCATATTTGCGGACCTGGCGCGGCATCATGCCCAGGTCCTGCAGGTCACCTCGCTGCAGCCCCTCCTGCCTCGCAACAGACAGCAGCGCCTTCTGGTCTACCACGCGGTTCCTGGGCACATTCTCGACCCGGGCCGTCTCCTCGCGCCAGGCACAAAGCTGCCTGAGCACCTCCAGTTCCCGGCGGCTCAACTGCCAGAGTCCCTTCAGTCGCAGGTAACATTCTTCCGGCGGCATGATGGTCGGTATGTCCTGGCCCATGGAAGCGCACTCGTCATCGACCCAGGAACGCTTGCCCGATGCCGCCAGGGCGTCAGCCTGCAGGCTGTAGACCTCCAGCAGATGAATCACGTCCAGGGCCGCGTAGTCCAGCTGGCCCGCGCTCAGGGGTCTG
>JAQCAK010000179.1 GCA_027621895.1 Pseudomonadota bacterium
TGATCAACAGTAGCGACCACCGTTCATGCGCGAGACTTGACAGTGACGCCGGCCTTGCCGCTAAAGTAAAAAAGGGACGGCAGCGACAGGCACCTCTCCGGAGCGTTCATGCTGTGAACAGGAGTCGATGCTTGACCTCGGGTGTCTTAGTCCTTATATATGTCGCCCCTTAACGTGCCGCGCTGCAACACAGCGTGGAAAATTTTGCTGAAAGGCACAGACAAGAGCTGCTGAAAAGTCGCTGAAGAGAATGTTGAATGGGAAAATCGCTCGTCATTGTGGAGTCACCTGCCAAGGCGAAAACCATAAACAAGTACCTTGGTGATGACTTCATCGTAAAGTCGAGCGTGGGTCATATCCGGGATCTGCCTGTCAGTGGCAGCAGCACGAGTGATCCCAAGGCGCGTGCAAAGGAAGCGGCGAAAACCCGGAAGATGTCGCCCGCCAAAAAGGCCGCGTATAAAAAGGAGAAGGCTCGAAAGCAGCTGGTTGCCCGCATGGGTGTGGACCCGGATAACGACTGGGCAGCCAACTACGAAATTCTGCCCAGCAAGGAAAAAGTGGTCAGCGAACTGCGCAAGCTGGCCAGGGATGCAGACCAGATCTTCCTGGCCACTGACCTGGACCGTGAGGGTGAAGCCATCGCCTGGCATCTGCGCGAGGCGATTGGCGGCGACGAGGATCGCTATCGCCGCGTGGTATTTAACGAGATTACCCGCAAGGCTATCCAGGAAGCATTTGAGCACCCCGGCGAGATCAACATGGATCGCGTCAGTGCCCAGCAGGCCAGGCGCTTCCTGGACAGGGTCGTGGGCTTCATGGTCTCGCCGCTGCTGTGGGCCAAGGTGGCT
The DNA here is from genome assembly GCA_027621895.1 of Pseudomonadota bacterium. Lineage (GTDB taxonomy): Bacteria > Pseudomonadota > Gammaproteobacteria > Pseudomonadales > Azotimanducaceae > UBA9659. The sequence goes on from JAQCAK010000179.1 coordinate 852, forward strand.
CGCGGGTTGTCGGCAGGCCGGGTACAGTCCGTTGCCGTGAAACTGATCGTGGAACGGGAAAAGGAGATTCGCGCCTTTATCCCGGAAGAGTACTGGGAAGTTTTCGCGCTGCTGGCGGAGCAGGGTGCAGCGAAGGACGGCCAGGAGCCAGTCAGGTTTCAGGTCACGAAACAGGCCGGCGAGAGTTTCCGGCCGGTCAGCAAGGAACAGACCGACGCCGCGCTGGAGAAACTCAACAGGGCTGCCTTCAAGGTCAGGAGCCGTGAAGACAAGCCCACCCAGACCCGACCCACGGCGCCATTTATCACCTCGACCCTGCAGCAGGCGGCCAGCACGCGACTCGGTTTCGGGGTCAAGAAGACCATGATGCTGGCACAGCGGCTCTACGAGGCCGGCTATATCACTTATATGCGGACCGACTCGACGAACCTGTCTGCCGAGGCCGTGGCCAATTGCCGTGACCTGATCAACAAGGAGTATGGCAGCAAGTACCTGCCGGAGCAGCCGCGACTGTATTCCAGCAAGGAAGGCGCCCAGGAAGCTCACGAGGCGATCCGCCCATCCGATGTCACGGTTCGACAGACAGACCTGAATGGCATGGAACGTGATGCGGAACGTCTTTATGAACTGATCTGGCGGCAGTTCGTTGCCTGCCAGATGCCCAATGCGGACTACATCAGTACCTCGGTGGTAGTGACCGCCGATGATCTTGAGCTGCGCGTTCGCGGGCGAATACTGAAATTTGATGGTTACACGCGGGTGCAGCCGCCTGCCGGTCGCAAGGAAGAAGAACAGACGCTGCCGGAATACAAGGTGGACCAGGTGCTGGACCTGAATGAGCTGCAGCCGTCGCAGCACTTTACCAAGCCACCGCCACGCTATGGTGAGGCCAGCCTGGTCAAAGAGCTGGAGAAAAAGGGTATTGGCAGGCCATCCACCTATGCCTCCATTATCACGACAATCCAGGATCGTGGTTACGTGACACTGCGTAACAAGCGTTTCTATGCGGAAAAGATCGGCGACATCGTGACCGAACGGCTGAACGAAAGCTTCGAGGATCTGCTCGACTACAACTTCACGGCCAATCTTGAGGAAGGCCTGGACAAGGTGTCCGAGGGTGACGTCAACTGGAAGCGGCTCCTCGATGAGTTTTACCAGGACTTCGAAACCCGGGTCACAACAGCCGGCAGTGAAGATGGTGGAATGCGCTCCAACGAGCCTACCATGACCGATATCAAGTGCGAGAAGTGTGGCCGCCCGATGCAGATTCGCACTGCCAGTACGGGTGTCTTCCTGGGGTGTTCGGGTTACGGGCTGCCTCCCAAGGAGCGCTGCAAACAGACCATCAACCTGATCCCCGGCGATGAGGTGGTCAGCGTCAACGGCGATGACGAGGAAGAGTCACGGATCCTTCGCAACAAGCGTCGCTGTGAGAAATGCGGCACGGCGATGGATTCCTACCTGATTGATACAGAGCGCAAGCTGCACATCTGTGGCAACAATCCGGATTGTGAAGGCTTCTCGATTGAGAAGGGTGAGTTCAAGATCAAGGGTTATGATGGGCCGTTGCTGGAATGCGACAAGTGCGGCAAGGAGATGCAGCTGAAAACCGGGCGTTTCGGCAAGTACTTCGGCTGCACGGGCGAGGATTGCAAGAATACCCGCAAGCTGCTGCGCAATGGTGAGCCGGCACCGCCCAAGATGGATCCGGTACCCATGCCCGAGCTGCAGTGCCAGAAGGTGGATGACACCTACGTGCTGCGCGACGGTGCGGCGGGTATTTTCCTGGCCGCCAGCCAGTTCCCGAAGAACCGGGAAACGCGGGCGCCCTACCTGGATGAACTGCTGCCTCACCAGAACGAGATAGACCCCAAGTACCAGTTCCTGATGCGTGCCCCGGTCAAAGACAGCGAGGGTCGACGCAGCCTGGTCAAGTTCGCCAGGAAAACCAAGGAGCACTACGTCATGACAGAGAACGAGAAGGGCAAGCCGTCAGGCTGGCGCGCGGACTTTGTTAATGGCGAGTGGGTTGAATCAGAGAAGGCCTCGAAAAAGGCTGCCAACGGTTGAGTGAACCAGCCGCCGGGAATCGGTACTGAGAGACAACCCTGAGAAAAGTGGGTGGGGCGGGTTGTCTGCCCAGTACCAAAAAAGGTACCAGAAAAAGCACCGGGAAGCGGTGCGGATCCCGGATAACGACTAGTGGCGGATCACGCCCACGCAGAGCCCCTCGATCGCGAATGCCTGTTCGCGCAGGTCGACTTCAATCGGTGAGTAGTCCCTGTTCTCCGGGAGCAGCGTCACCTGGTATCGGCTGCGACCCTTCTGGAAGCGCTTGACGGTGACCTCGTCCTCAATCCGGGCAACCACGATATCGCCGTTGTTCACGTTCTGGGTGCTGTGCACTGCCAGCAGGTCGCCATCCAGGATGCCGCACTCGATCATGCTGTCACCGCGAACCTGCAGCAGGTAGTCGGCACTGGGGCTGAAGAACGCGGGGGACAGCTCGCAGTAGTCCTCGATGTGTTCCTCCGCAAGGATCGGATTACCCGCGGCGACCCTGCCGATGATCGGCAGACCCTGTTCCTCGGGCAGCTTGATGCCGCGCGAGGTCCCCGGAATCATTTCGATAGCGCCCTTCCTGGCCAGCGCCTTCAGGTGCTCCTCGGCCGCATTGGCGCTTTTGAAGCCAAGCTCCCTGGCAATATCGGCGCGGGTTGGCGGATAGCCGGTTTCTTCGAGGTAGCTCTTGATGAAGTCGAGCACCTGCGTCTGTCGAGGGGTTAGTTTATTCATAGGGTTTGATTCTGTTTCCGGTGGCTGGGTTTGTGTTGCTGGTTACTGGATTTATATACAGTTACTGGGATTATATACAGCATGACAGGCATGGCAATGCTTTTTTCAGGACGAAACTCGCCATCAACCGCGCGGGCTGGGCCGGTGGGCGGCCTTCTGTGGTACCCTGCTGTCTTCCAGTTTTTGGGATCAAACCTGATGCCGGCTATCTTTATCTGCTTGCTGCTGTTCCTCTCCGGGGCCAGCCATGGGGCGGATGGCCAGTTGGCGGCACCCGGCCAGGATGGCGTGGAACACGATGCCGGTATCAACCCGGCGCTGTACATGGACGAGGTCGACAGCGACATTGATCTCGAGGCGATTGACCGGCTGCTGGACGAAATCGACCGCATGGAACCGGCAATCCGGGATGGCTGGTCAGATCCTGCTGATCGGCTTGACGCAGGTTCGGGCAAGACGGGCATCGCCCGGGACTATGCCGTGGTGGGCAGTTTTCGCAATCTGCAGAGCGCCATCGTCCTGCAGGACAGGCTGCTGGTACCCGGCTACGACGTGCGGATTGCCGATGTCATGATCGGCGGACTTCAGTACCACCGGGTGCTGGTGGGGCCGGTGCCGGCGGCGGGTCGCGTTGCGCTGTTCGCACGGCTGGGTGAGCAGGGTATCGAATTGCCATGGCTGGTCACCCGGGTTGAGCCACGGGGACCCGCAATGGAATCGAGACCGGGGGCCGGTGATGCCATACAATCCCCGCCGGTTCGGCCACTCAAGGTGCCGGGTGGTTACCCGGGCTCAGACAGCGACTTCAATTTTGCCACCCTGAAAAAAGCACCGGTGCGCTGGCGGGACCCCCGCGAGGTGCCATCATCACAGATTCATTCAAACAGACAGGCCGGTCAGGCCAGAGAGTAAAAAGGTAAATCCATGGACCTAACCCTCGAGGAAATCAAGACACTGCTGACCCGGCCGGACGTGATCTGGGCCTTTGTCATTGTATTCATGTCGCTGTTGTCGAGTTACCTGATGCGCAAGCTGTTTGTCCACATCGAACGGCAGGCAGAGAAAACGAACAACCTCTGGGACGACGCTTTCGTCAAGGCGGCGCGCAAACCGGCATCCTGGATTATCTGGGTGCTGGGTATCAGCTGGGCCGCCGAGATTGTTGCCCGGGGGACGGGTTCCGCCCTGGCCCAGATGATCGACCCGGTGCGTTTTGTATCAGTCGTCGGCATCCTGGCCTACTTCCTGTCACGGTTTGTCTCGGAAGCCGAGAAGGCCTCTATCCAGGGCGGTGCGGATATCACAACGGCCCAGGCGATTGGCAAG
>JAQCAK010000180.1 GCA_027621895.1 Pseudomonadota bacterium
CAACGAGACAACCACGGGATTAATTACCGCATCGGTTCGAATCTTTGATGAGAAGCCGGAAACCCTTGACCAGGTTCGGCAGAACCCGGCCCTGGTTCCCACGTTTATCGAAGAGGCACTTCGCTATTATTCACCTTTTGCGGCGACGATCCGCAAGACCACGCGACCCGTGGCGATTGCCGGTGTTGATATCGGTGCCGGCGAGCTTGTACTGCCCATGATTGCCTGTGCCAATCGTGATGACCGGGTTTTCTCCTCGCCGGAATCCTTTGTCATTGATCGGGACCCCAACCCTCATCTCGCCTTTGGCTTCGGCATTCATTTCTGCCTGGGTGCGCATCTGGCGCGGCTCGAAGGGCAGATTGCGGTGGCTTCCCTGGCACGGCATTTCAGCCGGATCAGTCTCGCCAAAGCCCTGGGTGCAGAAGAAGGGAGCGGGCTGGGTGGACCCAAGGAGCTGAGGGTCAGGCTGCAGACCTGATTTCAGCTCATCAGCGGGATACCACCGATGTCAGACAGAAAACCTCTCTCGCGTTTCAGGCTTTTTTGTTACGGCGTCACGGACCTGCCCTTGTCCTTTGCCCTGACACCGGTGCTGGTTTTTGTGCCCAAGTACTATACCTCAGAGCTGGGTCTCAGCCTGATCGTGGTCGGCAATATCCTGCTGATTGCCCGGATCATGGATGTGGTGACTGATCCGCTGGCGGGCTACTGGAGCGACAGAACCCGAACCCGATGGGGTCGGCGCAGGCCCTGGATATTCGCGGGCATGCCCTTGATGACCCTCAGTTTTTACCTCTTGTTCCTGCCGCCGGACAACGTCGATGCCTGGTACCTGTTTGCCTGCATCATGGGGCTTTACCTGGCGTTGACCATTATTCTGATTCCCTACTATTCCTGGGCGGCCGAGCTGTCCTCGGACTACAGCGAGCGCTCCAGGATCACCGGTTGGCGGTCTGCCATTGGTGTTGTTGGTAATGTAGCTGCGCAGGGTATACCGATCCTGTTCCTGGTGCTGTTCGATTACGGCGGTGACGAGGCCGTCATGACCATCCTGGGCATCATGATGGTTATCTCGCTGCCGCTGGCGGTGATTCTGACAGTCACCCAGGTGCCGGAAACCGACAACTACATCAGCTCAACGACACCGATACTCAAGGGGCTTGGACTGATGTGGCGAAACGGTCCGTTCAAACGCCTGCTTGTCGCGCTGATGATCGGGTCGACGGCCTTTAACATCACTACGCCACTCTATGCTTTTTTTGTCGGTTACGTCCTGGGTGCACCGACCATGACGGTGGTGATGCTTGGGTTCTTCTACCTGTCCAACATGCTGGGCGTGCCGTTCTGGGTAAGACTGTCGAACATCATCGGGAAACACCGGGCCTATGCGCTGAGCTTTATCCTGATTGGCTGTGCCCATCCCCTGTATATCTTTCACGGCTGGGGTGATTTCTGGTGGATGATTCCGATTACCGTGGTCTCGGGCTTTGCAGCCGGGGCCTTCGCTGCCCTGCCGAACTCCATGAAGGCCGATGTCATCGACCTGGACACCATGATGAGCGGGGACAACCGGGCGGCTTCCTTCTTTGCCTCATGGTCATTCACCGCCAAGCTGTCGGCTGCCCTGGGCGGCTGGATCGCCCTGAACATCCTGGGTCTGATCGGCTTTGAACCGCAGCTGGGTGCGGCCAATACCCCGGAGCACATGCTTGGATTGCGGTTGCTCTTTACCGTGCCGCCGTCCCTCATGTTCTTCCTGGCGGCGGCTGTCATCTGGAATTACCCGATCACCGCTGCCCGCCACGCCAGGATGCGGGCTTCCATTGAACGGCGCAACGCCAGGCGCGCTGTGCCCTCCGGAACAGCCGGGTAGTGTATCCCTGGCGGAATTGCTCCGGCCTGTCCGGTGGGTTTATTGTGGGAGTAGCGGTGTTCATAGAAATTAGATAGAGTTGTATAAAAGTGCCTGACGCCAGCTTGTCAGGGCAGCCAATAAACAACAGGAGGAGGACGTTATGTCTGTGCAGATTGATGACTGGTCGGATCAGGTGACACGCGGTCACATGATCGAAGGGTATCGATATACCTCAAAGGAATTTTTTGCCAAGGAATGGGAAGGCATGTGGACCAAAACCTGGCTGTTGCTGGGTCGGGAAGCGGAACTGCCGAATCATGGAGACTGGCAGATGGAAGAAGTCGGACCCGAGGAGATCCTCATGGCGCGACAGAAAGACGGCAGCGTAAAAGCCTTCTACAACGTCTGCCAGCATCGTGGTAATCCGCTGGTGGATCAGAAGAAGGGCCATGTGCTGCGACGATTTGTCTGCAAATACCACAGCTGGGCCTTCATGCCGGATGGCACGCTGAACTTTGCCCCTGACAAGGAAGACTTCCCGGAGGGCAACCCCTGCAACAACGTGCGCCTGGAAGAGCTGCGCTGTGAGACCTTTGCAGGCTTCATCTGGGTCAATATGGACCCCGACTGTATGCCATTGCGTAATTTCCTGGGCCCGATCTGGGATGAATGGGAAAGGCGCGAGGTCTCAACCTGGAAGCGCACCATGGCCAACTCCATGTGGCTGCCCTGCAACTGGAAGATTGTCCTCGATAACTTCAACGAGTCCTACCATGTTCCGACGGTACACATGGGTGGCACCCCGGACACGGACCGGAAGAAAATTCGCGGCAATATCGACACCTATTTCAAGGAAACCAAGTTCGATCTCTCCAATGAAGGTCACAACCGCATGGTGATGAAAGGCGGTTACGGTGTGGGCCAGACGGATGAGGACGGCAATATCATCGAGCCGTTGGCCAGTTTGCTCCGTTACTGGGAGCTGGACCCGGCTGATTTCAAAGACCGGCCGGAAGATACCCGTGAAGCCCTGCAGAAGGCCAAACGCAAGCTCGGTCCTGATCGCGGTTACACCCACTATGCGAATGTGCCTGACGAGCAGCTGACCGATGCATTCCACTACACGCTGTTTCCAAACTTTGCAGTATCACTCTGGTCTGACGGTTTTCACTTCCTGCGTGCCCGTCCACACATGAGCGATCCTGAACAATGCCTGTTCGACAACTGGTGGTATGCCAGCCCCGCGTCATTGCAGGAAGATGCAAAAATGCAGCGAAGCAACGCCAGCGGTCAGGTGACCCAGGAAAGCGAGGAAAAAGAAGTTTCAATGCTGTCCTACCCGGAAGACTCCATCGGGCCTGCCATCGAGGAAGACGTGGCAGTGTTTGTGACCCAGCAGCGCGGTTTCCGCTCGCGGGGATTCAAGGGGGTTTACCTGTCCAACCAGGAGAAGCGAATTCGTCGATATCACGAACTGATTGATGATTCGATTCGCAAGCACCTGGGCGAGGACGCGCTCGAGCAATAGAAGCCTGTCGGGGCGGCACAGTCAGCTGTCGCCCCGATCTTTCTCCCCTGGGTATTCATGGCTGGCTGTCTGAACCGACATTGCCTTCAGTGAAAGTTCTCGCACTGGCGAGTATGCCCTGCAGGGTTTCCCGCTGGCTGGCCAGGAATGGCACCACCTCGTCTACCGGTTGATCGGTAGCCGTGAACAGTTCATTGACCAGGTCGAGGGAGCTGTTCAGCGGCATCGTGAATTTGTAATCCGCCCCCAGATAGCACAACCCGGCCCAGTCGCTGGCGACAATGTAGTCGCGTCTTGAGGTACTGTCCATCGGCTCACCCTGTGTATAGTCTGACAGGGTACTGGTAATACCCATTCGGGGCATCAGTGTTGCCATCACGTCGGTGTGGCTGGTTATCGAATCAAACACAGCGGGCTGCTCGCCTGGTATCCACATCACCATGGGGGTTCTCAGCTGATGCTCGGAGAATCCCGAGTTGTGTCCCCAGAAGCCGTTTTCCAGGAATTCCTCACCATGATCACCGGTCATCATGACGATGGTGTTATCCCACAGATTTTCTTCATCAAGCGCCGTGTAGATTCGACCCAGCTGGGTATCAATAAAATTCGCGGCATTCCTGTACCGGTTCAGCAGTTCGTCACTATGCTCTGCCAGGGATTCCCGGGTCATCGTCGTATAGTTCAGGTCTTCGAGATACGGCTTGCGTATTGCTGACTCCGGCGGGAAGTCATAGCGGGCATCATGTAGATCAGCGGATAGGTGATGCACAGCGCGGCAAGAAACAGGCTGTCCGCCAGGCCCGTGGGCGGGACCAGGTCCGTGAAGCCGTAAAAGATACAGAGGTTGGTTGCGTAGGCAGCGACGAAGTATCCCGTCAGTGGTGCCGACGGCTTCCAGGATGGTGGGGCATTCACAGAACGTCTCCTTGTCCTTTCATCCAGCTGTCAGGCAACCTGCAGGCAACGGGCTCCGGCTCGAATCCCTGCGACTCGCTGCTGTTAGATGCCAGGCGGATGACAGGGCGGCGGGTGTTCCGCTGGCGTGGCAATCCACCGCGCGTACATGACCAGACTGCAGTGAGACAGCCGTGGGCAGCGCCAGTACGAGCAGCGTCTGTATTGTTCTTGCCAGATTCATGCAGCGTGAGATGCTGCCTGATTGAAAAACAGTCGAAATCAGATGAAATTAAAAGTGGGCGCACTTCGGGGAGACCCGGAATCCGGGGAGGCAAAACCTCCCCGGCGGGTAAAGTCAGGTTAGAAGTTGTAGGTGAATTCCAGTTCGACCTGGCGAGGACGAATGGCCACACCCTGGAGGTCTGACGGATAGCCCTCAGCAGTACCGGTGTTACCACCGGTGCCGGGCACGTTACCGCCACCACGGAACACGTACTCATCGGTGAGGTTCTTGCCGATGAGTGCAACCTGCCACTTCCGGTCGGCAGAGCCGATGCGGATGTTGGCGTCATAGGTGCGATAGGCGTCCGACGTGGCCGTCGGGTCCTGGGCGATCAGCACCTGCTCTCTCTTGAACTGGGCATTGGCACTGAGGCCCCACACCAGGCTGTCACCCAT
>JAQCAK010000181.1 GCA_027621895.1 Pseudomonadota bacterium
CATGACGACGGTCAGGACACCGCCAGATGAATCGATATCCACGTCCAGTTCCAGTTCATCGAGTCGATCCTCGATTTCAACAAAGAGCCCGTCGACGAAGTTGTGAAAATCCCGTTCTTCCATAGCTGTGTTTATTCCTGTAATCAGCGTTTGCGGATTGAGTCCGGCAGGGCTGGCCGGAATGGCCCAATGCCGGTTTCTACCCGCGGTAAAGCTCAAGTATACTGCACCCTTCCTCCAACCTGGCGATACAACCATGCGTACTGCCGCACTGGTCATGACCTGTCTGCTACTGGCCGCCTGCGGACAGAAGGGCCCGCTGTACCTGCCCGAAGACCAGCGACCTCCTGAAACGGCGATGGGTGAGGAAAATTCGGGGGGCGCTGAACCCTCACCAGGCCCGCCTCTAGCCCAGTCACCAGGAAAACAATAATGCTGCACCGTCACGACGGTGATCTCTACTTTGAGCGGGTGTCGCTCGCGGAGATCGCCGACATCTATGGCACCCCGACGTTCGTCTACTCGGAAACCGCGATCCGCGAGGCCTACCAGTCATTTGCCGGGGCTTTCAGGGGACACCCGCACAGGATCTGCTATGCCGTTAAGGCGAATTCAAACCTTGCGGTCCTGCAGGTACTGGCAGAACTGGGGGCAGGCTTTGATATCGTCTCCGGCGGAGAGCTGGCCCGTGTCATAAGAGCCGGTGGCGATCCCGGTCGTGTTGTGTTTTCTGGCGTGGGCAAACAGGACTGGGAAATTGAGGCCGCCCTGGACGCGGGCATTGCCTGCTTCAATATCGAATCCGCCTCGGAGCTGCAGCGACTTGCTGACATCGCGAACCGACGGGGTCAGCAGGCGCCGGTCTCGATTCGCGTCAATCCGGATGTTGATCCGGGCACCCATCCCTACATTGCGACCGGACTCCGGGAAAACAAGTTCGGTGTCGCCATGGATACGGCCCTTGAAATGTACCTGCAGGCTGGCGACCTGCCTTCCCTGAATGTTGTCGGTATCGATTGTCATATCGGTTCCCAGATCACCGAGCTGGCGCCATTCCTCGATGCGCTGGACAAGGTACTGGCATTGCTTGACCAGGTTGAGGCGGCAGGTATCAGTATCAGCCATGTAGACCTGGGTGGTGGTATCGGGGTTCGCTACCGGGACGAGGTACCTGTCGATATCGACGCTTTCGCCAGTGCCGTGACCCAGGTGATGGGCAACCGTTCCCAGACCCTGATGTTTGAACCGGGGCGCTATATCGTGGCGAACGCGGGACTGCTGCTGGGCAGGGTGATCACCCTGAAATCCAACGAGGACCGTCACTTCGCCGTCATCGACGCGGCCATGAACGATCTGATTCGACCCGCACTCTACCAGGCGTGGCAGGATGTCGTGCCGGTCGGGCCCGGTGAGGGCAAGGCCATGACCTGGGATATCGTGGGTCCAGTCTGCGAGACCGGTGATTTTCTGGCCAGGGATCGGGAACTTTCGCTTCGCGAGGGGGATCTGCTCGCGATTCTTTCCTCCGGCGCCTATGGAGCAGTGATGAGTTCGAACTACAACACCCGTATGCGCGCAGCAGAAGTCATGGTGAGTGGTGAACAGCATCACTGTATCCGCAGGCGAGAGTCCCTGGACGATCTGCTGGCACTTGAATCCCTGCTATCCAGGGATTGATTGCATTCACCCCTGTCGCGAGTAATCTAGCGCCATGCTGCTTCGATTCACCAAAATGCACGGCCTGGGTAATGACTTTGTCATGCTGGATCTCATCTCCCAGCGGGCACATATCAGCCCCGAGCTGATTCGCCAGCTTGCAGACCGTCGCCTGGGTATCGGCTTCGATCAATTGCTGACCGTGCGACCACCGGAAGATCCCGACATGGATTTTCGGTATACGATCTACAATGCAGACGGTTCCGAAGCCGAACAGTGTGGCAACGGGGCACGATGTTTCCTGAGGTTTGTCCGTGATCAGGGATTGACGACCAAATCCAGTATTGCCGTGGAAACCAGAAACGGCAGTATCCAGTGCAATCTCGAGAAGGATGGCAACATCACCGTGGATATGGGCCGGCCAGTGCTGCAGCCTTCTAGGATCCCTTTTCTCGCGGATGCCGCCGAGATTGACTACGAGTTGTCACTGGCACCTCACTGTGAAGCACCGGTCAGAATCGCGGCGATCAACGTCGGTAACCCACATGCAGTGATGAACGTTGAATGCGTTGATAGCGCACCTGTTGAAACACTTGGCCCCCTGATCGAAGCGCACCCGCGGTTCCCCGAGAAAGTAAACGCCGGCTTCATGGAGGTCGTGTCCAGGAAGAAGATTCGCCTTCGCGTCTTTGAGCGGGGTGTTGGCGAGACCCGTGCCTGCGGCACCGGCGCCTGCGCTGCCGTTGTTGCAGGCCGTCTCCAGGGCGTACTGGATGAGTCCGTTGAAGTCGAACTCCCGGGCGGAACGCTGGTCATCAGCTGGGCCGGTGACAGTGACAATATCCGTATGACCGGTCCAGCCTGCCGGGTTTATGAAGGAAGACTGCAGATATGAAAAGCGAAGTGAACGAACAGGATGTTGTCGAGTTCCTGAAGAACAATCCCGCCTTCTTTGCGGACCGCGACAGCCTGCTGATGAAAATGCAGATTCCCCATGGCAGCAAGGGCACTGTTTCACTGGTCGAGAAGCAGATGTCGGTGATGCGTGAACGACAGCAGAAAACCCGCAAGCAGTTGAACGAATTCGTGCGAAATGCGGAGCTGAACAAGGAAATTTTCGATAAAAGCAGTCAGCTGGTACTGGGACTGCTGGCAACTCTCCGGAGCGGTGAATTTTTCAGCGCCCTGGAAAAAGGCCTTAAACGTGATTTTAAATGCAAGGCCTACTCGCTGGTCATTTTCGGCAGGGCACGACAGATCAATCATTTCACGTCCCGCGTACCGGCAGAGTCCGCCAGGGAATACGTCGGTGCCCTGATGCGGGCCAGGCATCCCACCCTCGGCGTGCTGCGCCCTGATGAACAGGATTTCCTGTTTCGTCACCAGAGTGACAAGGTGAAATCGGCCGCCGTGCTGTCTGTCAGGGACAGAAACAAGCAGGTCGCCCTGCTGGCGATCGGCAGTGACGATCCCGGTTACTTTACCCCGGATATGGATACGCTCTTCCTCGGCTTTATCGCCGATGTACTGGCCAGGCTGCTGCCAAGACACCTGCCCCGCTAGCGCCGATGCCCGACAGCAGACTCCAGAGATACACCGACGATTTTCTGACCCACCTGCGTGATGAGAGACAACTGAGCGGGCACACACTCAGTGCCTACCGTCGCGACCTGGTGGCTTTAACGGTATTCCTGGATTCCCAGGGTTGTGCGGGTTGGGACAGGGTCGCTTCTCACCAGCTGCGACAATACATTTCGCTGGCGCATCGCCAGGGTCGCTCCGGTAAAACCCTGCAGCGGAAGCTCTCGGCAATCCGGACTTTTTTTAACTGGCTTGCGCGCGAAGGCGTCACATCAGCCAACCCGGCAATGGAGTTCTCAGCGCCCAAATCAAAGTCGTCCCTGCCTGTCACCATCGACACGGACCAGATCAGCAGACTGCTGGATATCAACAGCACTGACTGGCACAGCCTGCGCGACCGGGCCATGCTGGAGCTTTTTTACTCCTCCGGTCTGCGCCTGGCAGAGCTGGTCGGGGCCAATATCGAAGACGTTAATTTCTCCGACAATTCCATCAAGGTCAGGGGTAAAGGCAACAAGGAAAGGTTACTGCCAGTGGGCTCAAAGGCTGTCCTGGCGCTAAAAACCTGGCTGCAGGAAAGAGACAACCTGCCACGGGGTGAAGTGCACGACAACAGCGCCCTGTTTATCAGTGAACGAGGCACCCGCATCAGTCCGAGAAGCGTACAGGAGAGGGTCAGGATCTGGTGCATGAAGCTGGGAATCAGCGGCAGGGTTCACCCACATACGCTCCGCCATTCTTTTGCCAGCCACCTGCTGGAATCCAGTCGCGACCTGCGAGCGGTTCAGGAACTGCTGGGGCACGCGGATATTTCTACCACCCAGATTTATACCCATCTGGATTTCCAGCACCTGGCGGAGGTCTATGACCAGGCCCATCCCAGAGCCCAGCGTGCAACCGTCAAGGAAAGAGAGATCAAATGATCAGGGTTGTAGCATTCGACCTGGATGACACTCTCTGGCATGTTGATCCAGTGATTATCAGGGCAGAGCAACGCCTGGCCGAATGGTTGTCAACGACACTGCCAGGTATTCGCTACGAGCGTGAACTCGCTGTTCAAATCCGCCAGGATCTGGTGTCAGCAGATCCCGGGCTCGCGCATCGGTTAACGGACCTCAGGCAGGCCGTTATCACCCAGGTGATCATCAGACACCAGGTTGACCCGGTAGAGGCGAGCCGTCTTGCCGGTGCAGCCATGGCGAAATTTCTTGCCTGGCGCAATGAAGTCGATTTTTTCGAGGGCGTCCTGGAGACCATCGAAAACCTCGCCGCCGATTATCAGCTGGGCGCCATCACTAACGGCAATGCCAATATTCGTCAAACCGGTCTCGACAGGCATTTCAGCTTTGCCTTTTCTGCAGAGGAAGTTGGTGCACCCAAGCCTGAACCTGACCTGTTCCACCATGCGCTGGCGCATACCGGTTGCGAACCACAGGAAATGGTTTATGTCGGCGACGACCCGGTGAAAGATGTGGATGCCGCGAACCGGGTGGGGTTAAGAACGATCTGGCTGCGCAATGATCGCAGGCCGGGTCCGGCTGAAACCACACCGGACCTGATTATCGATCGCATTGGTGAACTGCCCGACGCGCTGGAAAAACTCAGGCGTTGAATGCCTCGATAAACTGCTTCACCTTTCCGGCATCGGCACTCAATGCCGCCTTTCGGGCAGGCAGGGTTTTCAGTTCTTCAAGCGAGGGGTGAGTGACCGGCACGCTGTCT
>JAQCAK010000182.1 GCA_027621895.1 Pseudomonadota bacterium
AATCCTGGTGTGACCGGTTTGCCACGCTTGATGCGAGACTGTCGGCAGAAGATGATCTCGAGGAAAACCTGGGGCAGTGGACGGCAGGTTTCGACAAGTTCCAGCTGCAGAACCGGCTGCGACAACTGCCGCTGCCTGCGGCCGCCGTGCAGAAGCCCGATGAGCGAATCGACGGGGATCCCACCACTGAAAAATTCGGGCTCTGGCCGAGCGTGACCCATACCGAGATTGGCACCGTGAGAATCGACGGCAACCCGGTGCACCTGTCAGATACCGACTGGCATTTTGATCATGGCGGCCCCTGCCTCGGTGAACACAACGAACAGGTGTTCAGCGAACTGCTGGGCCTGTCCAGTGATGATGTCAAGGCACTGCAGCAGGAGGGCGTGATATGAGTGTCCTGAAGGGAATGCGGGTCATCGAGCTTGCCAGCGAAAGAATCGCTTTTGCCGGCAAGCTGATGGCCGACATGGGCGCTGATGTGATCCTGGTGGAACCCCCGGGCGGCGATGCAGCTCGAGGCTATCCACCCTTTATCGATGATGAACCCGGCGCCAGCCGCAGCCTGTTTTTCATGCATTACAACACCAGCAAGCGCGGTATCGTGCTGGATCTGGACAGCGAGGCTGACCGGGAAACTTTCAGGCAGCTGATGGCAACAGCCGATGTCCTGATCGAATCAGAAATGCCCGGCCGGCTTGAGTCGCTGGGGCTGGACTACCCCGACCTGCAGGCTGCCAACCCGCGCCTGGTTCATGCTGCTGTCACGGCCTACGGCAGACAGGCTCCTGAAAGTCGGCTGCCCACAACCGACCTGACCCTTATGGCAGCGGGCGGACCACCCTGGAGCTGTGGCTATGACGATCACGCCATACCGCCTATCCGCGGCTGGGGATTCCAGGGCTACCAGACTGCCTGTCACTATGCCTTCATGGCGATCCTGACGGCACTGCTGCATCGATTCCAGTCAGGCACGGGCCAGTTCATCGATGTTTCCATGACCGCAGCGCTGAATGTCACCACGGAGGCAGCCAGCTATACCTGGCTTGTTGCGGGAGAAACCGTGCAGCGACAGACCGGGCGACATGCTGCTGTTGCACCCACGGGAGATACCCAAATGCAATGTGCTGATGGCCGCTACGTGAACACCGGCGTACCTCCCAGGTTCCCGGCCGAATTCGGCAGACTGCTCGCCTGGATAACGGAACTGGGCATGGTTGAAGATTTTCCCGAGGCTGTTTTCCTGGAGATGGGGGCCAACTGGGATGGCCCGTTCGACCTTGGACAGGTGGGCAAGGACGAGACGGTCACCGCTATCTTTATGGCCGGCAGGCAGGCGCTGCAACTGATTGCAAGTCACGTATCCGCCTACGATTTCTTCAGCGGCTGCCAGCGGGCCGGGCTTTCCGTCGGCGTGATCTACAGTCCGGAGGAAGCCTTTGAAGATGAACACTTCAAGGCACGTGGTTTCCAGGTGCCGGTCAGGCACCATGACCTGGACCGGGACATCGTCTATCCCGGTGCGCCCTACCAGTTGCCGGCCAGCCCCTGGAAAATCAGCCGCCCTGCCCCCGGGCTGGGCGAGCACAATGAGGAGATTCTGAAGCTGCTTCAGCCATAGACGGACCGGCCGTTCACCCAGGTCTGCACCACGTGACGACTGTCGAGGTCTTCTCGAAGGCGCATCCAGGGAAGGTCCATCAGGCAGAGGTCCGCGTCCGCGCCAACGCTGAGAATCCTGGGGGTCGCCGGCGCTGACAGCTCTCCCAGAAACGCCGTCAGCGCCATTTCGGGGGTGACAGTTTCGCCGGCACCGAGTACGACGCCATCCACTGTTGTTCTTCGGGTAGCCGCGGCCATGGCGCGCCAGGGATCAGGATGCCCAAATGGCATGTCGGTACCGAACGCGACCCAGATACCCGATTCGATCAGTGAACGGCATCGATACAGCGACGGCTGCTGATCCACCGGCACCTCGGCCAGGTATGTATCGCCGCGCTCCGCCACAAAGTTCGGTTGGGTGACAACCAGCAGGTCCGCCGACCTGATCATCGACAGCAGCGCATCAGGAATCACCGAACCATGCTCTATTCGGTCGCCGGGCAGCAAGCCGCCCTCCTCCAGCGCCGCCAGACTGAAAACCAGCTCGGCCTCTGTGACGCAGTGAATTGCTACCGGACGGTTTGCCAGGTGACTGTCGCGAATCTGCTGCACCATATCGGTAAATACCGGCAGCTGGTGGTCATGGAGATAGATCTTGGTTTCACCCACACCGAGCCAGGCATCCTGGTACGTCGGCAGTGAAGCAGCGCCGGACAGCCTGACTCTTTGCAGCAGCTCTCCGTTATGCTGGAGGCGATCAAACCAGCGCAGGGTTTGCGGATCGTTGCTGACGGTCATGTCGTTCACGCCCGTCACCCCCCAGGATGACAGCTGCTGGCTGACCGTCGCAATGGGTGGCTCCTGGCGCGTCAGGCCAATCAGGTCATCGCAGTCGTAGAGCCGCCCATCAGATGCCAGTCGCCCTGAGACATCAGCATCAGACAGGGTCGAGGCAGCGAGCGCTCTCAGGATATCCAGGCCCCGACTGTTAACGATCCAGAGCGTACCGGTTCGATGCTGGATTCGAACCGGTCGGTCGGGGCCATGACGATCGAGCCAGTCCCGGTCCAGCGGACCTGCGACTGATTCGTGATAGCCGATCCCCCGCAACCAGTCCGTGCCAGGCTGATCATGCAGGCTTGCAGCGAGTTCCTCAGGCGAGGTGACCGCAGCGGGACTACAGTCAACTGAAGACAGGGAAGCGGCCATGGCCGCCAGGTGAACATGATGGTCGTGGATACCGGGGAGCAGCAGACGGCCACCAGCCGCCACGACCTGCTCACCGGATACTGGACTGAGGCTGCCAATTTCTGCCAGCCTGCCACCTGTCAGTCTGACGTCAACCCGCGCAGGTTTGAATTGCGCATCGAGGATCTCGACGTCGCGGATCAGCCAGCCTTGCTCAGTCAGCAAACCATTCCCTGACCACACGCCGCAGCAGCTTGCCGGTTTCGTTATAGGGCAGCTCTTCGACGAAGCGGATTGATTCGGGAACCCTTGAAGACCGCAGGTGGATACGGATGTGGTCCTCCAGTTCACCCCCGGTGATCTCCTGGCCCTGTCGCAGTACCACGGCCAGCGCAACCGCCAAGGGGAGCACATCAGAGGGCATACCGACGGCAGCCGCATCCAGGATCGCCGGATGGTGATGCAGCAGGTCCTCGATCTCTCCCGGTGAGATGTTCTCGCCACCACGAACGATCACGTCATCTGCGCGCCCCGACAGGAACAGGTAACCCGCATCATCGAGGTAACCCGCATCCCGGGTCGGAAACCAGCCCTCGCTGTCGAGCACACTGCGGCCTTCATACTCTCCCGACACCTGCGGGCCGCGAACGTAGATTTCCCCGCGCTCACCGGGGCCAAGCACCCTGCCGTCTTCATCCCGGATTTCAACTTCAACCGTGGGCAGCGGTCGACCGACAGAAGCCAGTCTCGCGCGAACCGCATCATCTGCCGTGTCGTGTGCGGACCTGTGATCGTCCGGATCCAGCAGTGTGATCGTCGAACTCGTC
The DNA here is from genome assembly GCA_027621895.1 of Pseudomonadota bacterium. Taxonomy (GTDB): domain Bacteria; phylum Pseudomonadota; class Gammaproteobacteria; order Pseudomonadales; family Azotimanducaceae; genus UBA9659. The sequence continues at coordinate 3,618 of JAQCAK010000182.1, forward strand.
TCTGTCAGCCCATAGGCATTGGTAAAGTTCACATGGGGCAACAACTGGAGCGCCTTGCGGATGACCGGCACTGGCATTTTGCCACCACCATAGGCCACAGAAACCAGCCTGTGGAGGTCTGCCGGATCAAATTGACTGGCTTCCATTTCATCAATGATGCGGGTCAGCATGGTGGGCACCACGAACGCGTTGGTCACGTGTTCCTCCAGGCAAAGCTCCAGCCAGGTTGATGGTTTGAAATCAGGCAATTGAACCAGGCGGCGACAGCTGTAGATCGCACTCATCACCGCTGAAATACCTGCAATATGGTAGGGAGGTACTGACACCAGTGTGGCCTCGGTATGCTCCGCGCCCATGAAATCAACACTGCCAAGAATGTAGGACACCAGGTGTTCGTTTCGCAGCAGGGCCGCCTTGGGTGCACCGGTCGTACCGCTGGTGAAAAGCTGCACGGCCACCGCCGAGGGATCTGCTGCTGCTTCGAACTCAATAGGATGCTGACGCAGCACCTTGCCGAGAAACTCGTGCCGCTCTTCCAGGTGTCCTTTCAGGTGGTAACGGTGGCCGAACTCATCCGAGATGATCAGATAGACCGGCTCTACCCGGGCGATGAGGTCCCTGACCTGTGCCTCACTGAGGCGATAATTGATCGGCACATAGGGCAGGCCTGCCATGGCCGCACCCATCAGCGCGATCGGCACAGCCGGGCTTGAAGTATCCAGCAGCGAGACATACCGGCAACCGCTATCGGCAAAGATTTTTGCGGCGTGCCTCGCGGCATCATAGAGCTCACTGTAGGTATAGTCGTGACCAAGATGCGTCAGTGCCCGCCGGTCCGGGCAGGCTTCCGCCGCCATCTGCAGTAACAGGGATATGTTCACGATCAGTCCGTCGAGGGCAGTTTTTTGGTGTCCTTGGTCATCAGTTCTTCACCACCAAAGTACAGGGAACCATCACCACTCTTGATGCAAAGAATCTCTATCGACTCTGCCTGGTTGATGTAACGCTTTCCAATCACACAACCATGCATCTGCGAGGCCTCGCCGTCAGCCCTTTCTGCCGGTGCCTCGGCCACCATGGGTACGCCGCCACAGGTCAGCTCACCTTCGCCGCCTGCTTTGACCACCATGACCTCTGCATCGCAGACGGCACTCTTGAATCGCGATCCTGGTTTTATTTCCATAAGAAGAACTCCGTTTTAAGTCTTGTTCGTTTTGGTACTGGCTGATTTCGGCTTTTTCGACTTTCCAGGCTTATCCATCTGGGCACTCTCTGCCTCTGAACTCCCGCCAGACCCGGCCAGCAGGGCCGCCGCCTGCTTCGCTTCATCAAAGGCAGC
>JAQCAK010000183.1 GCA_027621895.1 Pseudomonadota bacterium
TTCGGATATTTGCGATAATAGAGGACCGCGCATTTTTACCTGTCATACCAGCATGACGACGCCCAGCAATCCAGACAACACCGACCGCGTTTACGCATTACAACGGGAAAACATCGAGGCCTTTCGTTTCGATGCGACCGTGGCTGACGTCTTCCAGGACATGATCGAACGCAGCGTGCCGGGTTATGCCCTGGTGCTGCAGCTGGTTGGCGTGCTTGCCGAGCGCTATGCGCACCCGGGCACCCGGTGCTATGACCTCGGCTGCTCACTGGGGGCCTCCACCCTGCAGTTGCGCCGCCATGTCCCGTCAGACTGCCTGGTGATCGGGATCGATAACTCCGCGGCCATGGTGGAACGGTGCCAGTCGACCATGAACCGGGACCACTCATCCGCTGCCTGCGAGATACGCCTCGCCGACATCCGCGACAGCGAACTGTCCAACGCGTCGATCATCCTGCTGAACTTCACCCTGCAATTCATCCCGGACGGCGAACGGCAGGCAATGCTCAATCGCATTTACGATGCTCTCATTCCTGGGGGCGTGCTCCTGCTGGCGGAGAAAGTCCGTTTCGACAATAACGAACGCCAGCAGTTCATGACGAATCTGCATCACGATTTCAAAAAGCACCAGGGCTACAGCGATCTTGAAATCTCGCAGAAACGTGCGGCCCTGGAGAACGTCCTGGTGCCCAACACGTTCGCTGAACATGAAGCGAGGTTACGCCAGGCAGGCTTCACAGTCGTTGAATCCTGTGCCCGCTGCCTCAATTTCGAGGCCATCATGGGTGTGAAGTCCCCATGACAACACCGTTGAATCGATCCGACTATGACGCCCTGCTGGATGACCTGCAGGCGGATCGTGCACAACTGCAGATTTCCAGAAACGTGGCGCGACGATTTTTTACCCACGTGAGTCCCGGGAATATCCACAGCGTCACCGGACAATACGTGGTGATCCAGCACCTGCTGGTAATTGCCTCGCTGGTTGCCGGCGTCCTCTGTGCTGCCGCCAGTCTGCTGGTCGTGTACCTGGAATTTGACACCATGGCCTTTCTGGCAGTCCCGTTGACCGGCATTCTATGGACGGTTATCGCGGGCTTCTCGAACGAACTGGGCGGCACCTGGGATACCCTGTCCATGTATCTGGTCTCACTGGTCCTTATCTGGTTTCTGCCAACCGGTTACATCCTGCCCGTATTCTTTTTTGTCACCGGATTGCTGCTATACCGTGCAGCTCATCTGCTCGCGGCCTACTTCCTGAAGAAACTGGTGATCGGTTCCTTTGAGGCATTCGAGATGCTCGAGCAGCACATCACCGTCGTCGGCCATGCAGACTAATGTTCGCGACTTCTTTGAAGGCACCCGCGATACGCCTTTGGAGAGTTTTCATCATCAGATTGACGAGGCACTGGCCCTTCATCTGAAACCCCATGGCCGGGCTGATGAGTGGGATGCGATCCTTGCAAAACTGCCAGAGACTATTGATTCAGAAGCGCTTCAGTATCCAGGGTTTAACCAGTCCGTCGTGACCGTGGGTAACCCGGGCGTCGATCTTGAAGAACCCCTGGGTGCTTTCAAACCCTGGCGCAAGGGGCCGCTCCAGATCGGTGGTACCTACATTGACACGGAATGGCGCAGTGACTGGAAATGGGATCGGATCATCCCGCACATCAGTGACCTCACTGGCAGAACTGTCCTCGATATCGGCTGTGGCAACGGCTACCACCTGTTCCGGATGCTGGGAGCAGGCGCCAGCCTGGCACTCGGCGTCGATCCAACCCTGCTGTTCAACTACCAGTTTGCCGCCATCCAGAAACTGGCGCCGAAGAACCAAGCCTACCTGCTGCCGCTCCGCGGCGAACAACTGCCCGCCTTTAACTGTTTCGACAGTGTGTTTTCACTCGGCGTGCTCTACCACCGGCGGTCACCCGTCGATCATCTGACTGAACTGCTCAGCTTCCTGGCACCGGGCGGCGAACTGATCCTGGAGACCCTGGTCATCGAGGGCGATGAGCACAGCGTGCTGATCCCACCGGATCGTTACGCAAAAATGGCCAATGTCTGGTTTATTCCCTCGCCTGACCTGCTGAAGATCCTGCTGAAGCGGGCAGGATTTACCGACATTCGTGTGGTGGTCCCGAACAACACCACGCTGGAAGAACAGCGCGCGACGAAGTGGATGGACTTTCAGTCACTGGCAGATTTCCTTGACCCCAACGATCCAGGCAAGACAGCCGAGGGACACCCGGGCCCCGTCAGGGCGATCCTGGTCGCGAGAAAACCGGCGTAGCGCTCAGGGAACCGCGGTGATTACATGGCGTGCCGCGTGGCGGCGAAGATAACCCCAGATCTCCGCCTGCAGCGTGACATCATCGGTTTCCTCGGCACGGGTCTGAATCAGGATCAGCAGCCGCGTCAGCGCATCGTGACGTTCGTTGACCGTGGCCAGTCGCAGGTCTTCCAGTGGCGCATCCAGTAATGCCGCAGATCCCGCCGGCAAGCCGTCGGGCGCCGATTTCAGGATCCTGCGCATATCTTCGATATCCTCTACCCGTCGATGGATGCCCTCGGCCATCTCGTCGGCGATCGCGTTGACCAGCAAGCCAATCATGAAACCATCGGAAATGGAGTAGTTGGACTTCAGGTCAGGCAGCAACTGGGCCATCATCCGTTGAGACAGCATGCGCAGCGCATTGTCAGTATTCGGGATCATGCCTCGATCTCCCCTGATTGACTCTCTGGAGCCAGGTACTCCAGCAGTATTCTGTTCTGCCGCTCCGTCATGACCCAGCCGGCTGTCGCCAGGATAGAGTCCTTGCCCTCACCGGATTCAAAATCTTCTGACGAGGAAATCCAGATGGCGATGGCTTTCAGCGACGCAAAAACACGCCACCACCGGAACACCTCAGGGTCGCAGACGAGCCCGCTTGCAGACTCCCAGACCGAGATGGCTTCATCAATCGGTATCAGGCGGCCTGCCAGGCCAGGATCGTTCCAGCTCCATAAGGGATCGAGCGACCAGGCCAGGTCTTCCAGCGGATCGCCCAGGTGACACATTTCCCAGTCCAGCACACCCTGGATCTGGCAGTCCGTGTCAAACAGGAAATTACCGGTCCGGTAGTCACCGTGAACCACAGACAGTTTCTGGGCCGGCGGCGGCATGTTGCGCTTCAGCCAGCGAATCGCCGCCTGGGCAATGGGCTGTGGATGGATCTCATCGTCCAGGATCACGCCTTCCCAGTAGGCCAGCTGAAGGGCGGCTGCTTCCTCCAGCGACGGCACGGGCACCAGCTCATCAAAGCCCAGCGCCAGCGGATCCCTGGCTGCCAGTCGACCGAGGAGGTCGTATTTATGCCGGCCCAGCTGCTGTTTCTGTTCCGGACTGAGCAGGCTGACGTCTGTCTGGCAGTCGTTAATCGCCGCCATGACCGAGAAGGGTTGCTGCATGATGGCCGGGTCGTTCGAGACGAACAGGGGTTCGGGCACCGGAATATCGGTTGGGAATATCCGCTCATAGGCGCCATATTCCAGTTCACGCTCCGTGTCGATCAGGCTCGAGGGCGGATCCCGCCTGACTATCACCCCCCGGGTTTTCCCATCCACATTGAGCGTCAGTCGATAGGTTTCCCGGGAAGCACCGCCGAATATTTTCTCGATCGCCTCCACGGTCACAGCTTTGCCCCACTGCTCTGCCAGAAAACCGGCGGTCGCAGTGCTTACTTCATCCAGCGTTATCAAGGTCAGTTCCCTCTACTTCTGTTAGACATTATGGCAAGGCCGGGTGGACTCTAGCAAAGGTGAACGTGCACCCTTGTAATTACCCGTCACAGGCGGTTAGATGATGGAGATTGCGTTTGATTCTGGAGCTCTTGTGAAAACAGCGAAAACCCTGGGAGAACTGAAGTCCAGCAACTACGAGGTACTTTCCGTCCGGGAAGAAATGCGGCGAAATCTGATGATGAAGCTGCAGGCTGGCGAGGAAGTGTTTCCCAATATCGTCGGCTACCAGGAAACCGTCATTCCGCAACTTGAAAACGCCATTCTGTCCGGCCAGGACATTATTCTCCTGGGTGAACGGGGCCAGGCCAAGTCACGGATAATCCGCAGCCTGACCAGCCTGCTGGATGAATACACGCCAGTGCTTGCCGGCGTTGAGATTCCTGAGAATCCCTATGCGCCCATCAGCGCCCAGGGCAGGAAGATCATCGACGAGCAGGGAGACATGGCCGAGATTCACTGGATGCATCGCGATGAACGCTACGGCGAAAAGCTGGCAACGCCGGACATCACCATTGCCGACCTCATTGGTGAAGTCGATCCCATCAAGATTGCCGAGGGTCGATACCTGTCGGATGTCGAGGCGCTGCATTTCGGGCTGATACCCCATACCAACCGGGGTATCTTCGCGATCAATGAACTGCCTGACCTGGCTGAGCGCATCCAGGTGGGCCTGCTGAACGTGCTCGAAGAGCGCGACATCCAGATTCGCGGTCACAAGATTCGACTGGACCTGGATATCCTGATCGTGGCCACCGCGAACCCGGAGGATTACACCAACCGCGGCAGAATCATCACGCCATTGAAGGACCGCTACGGTTCGCAGATCCGCACCCATTACCCCGAGAACATTCTCGAGGAAATCACCATCATGGAGCAGGAACAGCGCAAGCTGGACATGGGCGAGTACCGGGAAGATGTGCCGGCTTTCATGGCCCAGATTGTCGCCGAGATTACCCAGCAGGCGCGAAAATCGCCGGATATTAACCAGCGATCCGGCGTCTCTGTGCGCGCTTCCGTCGCCAACTACGAGGCCCTGCTGGCCAATGCCCTGCGCCGCGCCATCATCAATGGCGAGCAGGATGTGGTCCCGAGAATTTCCGATCTGCCCTTTGTCATGCCGTCACTGCAGGGCAAGGTCGAGTTCGAGGCCATGGAGGAAGGCCGCGAG
>JAQCAK010000184.1 GCA_027621895.1 Pseudomonadota bacterium
ATTTCAGGACAGATGGACCGATCAACCTGAAGGGTGAGTACGAGTTTTACTGGAAGCAGTTCCTCATTGATGAATCGCTGCTGGCTGCGACCCCGGAACACTTCGCCCTTGTGCCAAAACCCTGGAACGCGGTAGAGATCGACGGTGAACCCGTGGGCGGGCATGGCTATGCGACTTACAGACTCAATATTCTGCTGTCTTCCAGGGACATGCTCGCGTTCAAATTCAAGGACTTTGGCACCGCCTACCGGGTAGTGATCGAGGGGACAGTTACCGCATCGGTCGGCCGGCCTGCAAACCGCGCTGAGGGCACGGTGGCTCGCTATGATCCACAGATAATTTTTTACAGGCCCGTCAGCAACAGGATTGAACTGGTACTCCACGTGGCGAATTTCAATCACCGCAGTGGCGGCGCCTGGGAACCCGTCATGCTGGGACTGTCCGATGACATCATCGCGCTGCGGCAGAATCGCCTGGCCGTCGACCTCCTGATCGTCGGTGCACTTTTCATGATCGGCTTCTACCAGCTGGTGTTCTTCCTGTTTCGTCGGGATGATCGCGGGCAGTCGAGTTTATTCCTTGGACTGTATTGCCTGATTGCCGCGCTTCGCATCCTGAGCGTAGAAGAGAGGTTTCTGCTGCAACTCATACCCATGCTGGACTGGGGGCTGTTCAGCAAAATCGAATATGCAAGCTGGTTCCTGCTCCTGCCTCTGATTACTCACTTCATGCGACTGGAGTTCCCGGACGAAATTCACAGGATCGCCGTCTACATCACCGACGCCGTCATCGGACTGCTGCTGCTCATCGTGCTGCTGACACCGCTGGCAATCCATTCATGGACGGCACCTGTGGGGCAACTGCTCAACGTCGCCCTGTTTCTGTACATCGGCACGATGCTGATCAGGGCCAGGATTCGCCGTCGCGAGGGTTCCGGTGTACTCCTGTTTGGGTTCGGCATTCTCTTCGCCTGCGTCGTGAACGATCTGCTGGGTGCCAGCTGGATCACTCTCAACTATCCGATGATGGGGATTGGCGTACTCATCTTCGTGCTCTGCCAGAGCGTACTGCTGTCCTATCGCTATGCATCAACGGTCACTTTCGTTGAACTGCAGGGCAAGACCCTTGCCACGACCGCCCTGAAGCTACAGACCCAGGAAAAGCTGCGTCACGAGGCAGAGCAGCAGACCCGGCGGACAGAGCAGCAGTACGAAAAATCACAGCAGTTCGAGGCGCTGGGGCTGCTTGCCCATGGCGTGGTACGGGACCTGAAAGATTCATTCGAGAAAACCGCTGCTGAAACTGATGCAATCGCCAAGGCGGTCAGTGGCAACAAGGAACTGCTGCAGGCCCTGGAGCAGACCCGGCTCGTGACACATCACAGCGTGTCGGTGATAGAAGACCTGCTCAGCCTGTCTTCCTTCGAAGGTGATCAGCGTCGAGTCAGCGACCTGAACATGGTGATCGACAACTACGTGAATTCCAGCCAGTGCCAGGAACTGCTTCAGTCCCGTAACCTTGAGATTCAGGTGGATCCAGCGCCTGAACTGCCCATGGCGGCAGGCTCTCGCCTGCATATCCAGCGAATCATCGAAAACCTGCTGGTCAATGCAGCGGAAGGCAATCCAGCAGACGGGATTGTCAGGATCGGAACCGACTTCGAACAGAAATCCGAGTCGACACCGCTTTACTATGACAAGCTGGCACCCGGCAACTATGTGGTTCTGTCAGTCAGCGATCGCGGCACCACCATCAACCACGACGAACTGGACCTGGTGTTTCAACCCTTCTTTGTTCGACAGGGTTCCGCCCGGCAAAGTGCAGGCCTTGGCATGTCTGTTGTCAGGGCGCTGGTGTCCCAGCTCAAGGGCGGCATCGACGTTCTGTCTGAACCGGGTGGAGAAACGCGATTCGATATTTATCTGCGGGTTGCGAGCCGGTAATCAGACCGGGTCAGCCAGAATATCGGCCAGCGTTTTTTCGAGGTCCTCGATCCGATAGGGCTTCCTCAGAATTGTTACCCCGGGCTGATCCACCAGACGCTCCGTGGCTTCTTCGGAAATCATGCCGGTCACCAGAATAATCGGGATATCAGGGTTCAATGCACGAATCCGGACGAGAGCTGCCTCCCCGTCCAGTACCGGCATGATGATATCCAGTAGTACGCAGGTCAGTTGATGCTGGTACTGCTGAAACAGTTCAAGTGCCTGTTGACCGTTCTCTGCAGTCAACACATCGAAACCCAGCAACTCGAGTGTGTGCCTCCCCAGGTCAAGCACCGCCTGCTCATCATCTGCCAGCAACACGGTACCCCTGAAACGGGTCCTGTTTCCGGGTTCTGAAGCAACCGGCTTGGCACTGCCAGCGCTCCGGGCCGGAAAATAGACTGTAAACACGGTCCCCCTGTCAATTTCGCTGGAGACTTCTATCCCACCATCGTGATCACCCACAATGCCGAGTACAGCTGACAAACCCAGACCCCGACCCGTGAACTTGGTCGTAAAGAACGGGTTGAAAATATTCTGCTGAACCTCCGCTGACATACCGCAACCATTATCTTCAACCTGCAGATAGACATATCGTCCAGGCGCCAGATCCGGATTCGGCAGCAGCCGATGCGCCTTCTCCGTGGAAACCTCCTCAACACCTGTTCGCAGGACAATCTCCCCCTGATTGTCTGCCAGTGCTTCCGAGGCGTTAACCAGCAGGTTCAGGATAATCTGTCGCAGCTGCGAGAGGTCCACAAGAACAGGGGGAAGATCCTCATCCAGGTCCTGGGTGAACCGGGTACGTTTTGACACCGAACTTGCCATCAGTTCCTTCAGTGCCCTGACTTCCGCAGACACATCGATCAGGGCCTTGCTCCGCAATCCCCCGCCACCATAGGCCAGCATCTGGGCACACAGATCGGCGGCGTGCTGGGCCGCTGAGATAATGCTTCTAAGCTGGTCCAGGGATACCGGGTTGTCACCCAGCTTTCGAGCCAGCAGTTCAGCGTTTCCAAGAATCGGCGTCAGCAGATTATTGAAGTCGTGCGCAATACCCCTTGCCATCACTCCCAGCCCCTCGAGCTTCTGACTCTGCAGAATCCTCTCACCCAGCCGGGCCCGCTCATCCTCAGCGATTTTTGCGCTGGTCACATCCTGGTAAACCACAACAACTTCTGTCTTGCTGCCATTGCCCTCTCGCAGGGGAAAGACAACCGCTGTCAGCCATAGCGACTCCGGTTGATCCTGCGCTGAGTATTCGAATTGCGGCACTTCGACGGGCCCGGCATCAAATCCCTCCCTGAACAGCGGCATCAGTTGACGTTCCCCCAGGACCTGGTCTTTCAGGATGGTGTAGTTCGGGTCGAGCGCCTGTCGGGTAAACTCATTCTGGTCCATCAACTGACGAAACGCCTGATTCGAGTATGTCAGCGCTCCCTCGGCATCGTAGATAGAGGTTGGCAGTGGCGACTGTTCTATCATTTCGCGAAAATTTGACTCAACGGTTTTGAGACTCCTCGTTGCTCCTACCGTCACCGCAATCGCAAAGCTCAGGCCGGAGGCCAGGGCTACCAGCAGGCCACCGAAGATCGTCAGCCGAACCAGGTCTGCCCGAACTTCCTCCAGCTGTGTTGATACGTCCAGCTGGAAGTAGAGCCCGCCCATGAATCGCCCATCGAACCTGATCGCACCGACGAATTCCAGATAATCGTCCTGCCAGCGATTCAGTGACCCGGCATTGTCCCTGGCGAGCGTCAGCAGTTCCTGTGCAATGAATCCCTGGGGCACTTTGACCTGCGAGGAGTCGAACAGATAACGGCCTTCCTCTTTAAAAACTGCAATACGGCGGATACTGTTCTGCGCGGTCAGTATCTCGGCATCCTTTCGAAGTTCTTCAATATCATTGAAGTAGAGCGAGTCCGAAACCTGCTGGCCCATGGTGGCGAACAGAAACATGCCCTGCCTTTCGGCTTCTTCAAAAACATTGTCGGTGAGTCTTCGGGATTCCAGGAACAGCAGCGCACCGCCATTGACAATCAGCACGATCGCCAACTGCAGGGTATAGAGGCCGAATCTTCTGCGCTGGACCGTACCCTCAATTCGCCGGGAAGCCCCGGCAGTCACTGCTGCACCTGAGGTGCAATCCTCGACATCATCTCGCCGATCTCCGCCAGGTCATCAAGACTCCGCTGATCCAGCTCGACAAATTCCCAGTTCCAGCCACCGGCGTTCACCATGGTGGCACGATCATGATCGTCAATATCAATGAGTATCCGCGTTAACCGGTCCAGCAACTTTGCATCAAAACCATCCCGTATTGAGGCAAGTTTCCGCGGCACCGCTCTGCTCCGGGCGATCACCCTGAACTCGTTCTGCACCTCGGCAGGTAACTGCTCATAATCCTGGCTGGAGATTGCACCGGCAACCACGAGGCCGTCCCGCAGCATGGCCAGGGTGTTCTCCTCATCTCCGGAGAACTGAAAACCGATGGCGTCTTCAGCGACATCATCCGGGGTGAGCACCCGCTGCAGCCTGAAACCCGCTTCTGTCAGCAGTGCTGCCGGCACGAGGTAGCCTGAAGTGGAATATTCTTCCTGCAGCGCAATCATCCTGCCCCTGAGATCATCAAGTGTCCGGAGCTGCTCATTGGCTGGAACCACAATCAGTGAACTGTAGGTTCTTTGACCGTCCACCGGCGATTGCAGAATGATATGCGACCTGGCTCTTTGCTGAACCAGCAGGGTCGGATAGGTGCTGTCGACCAGCAGATCGGCCTGCTCGTTCAACATCATGTCAGCAACAGCCTCAATGGATCGAGCGATGAAGATCCTCACCCTGGACGGTTCCCAGTTGAGCCCTTTGGCGATGTGATCTGCCAGGGGACGAATCTTGCTGACACGGCTTGTTGGCGTATCCGGGTCAACATCGATCAGCGTA
>JAQCAK010000185.1 GCA_027621895.1 Pseudomonadota bacterium
GATCTCCGCCAGGGCCGCCTCATCCATCGCCTCAGTACCGGCGGGACGTTCAGGCAGGACCATGTAGCGGATCTCCGCGCTGGAATCCCAGACCCTGATCTCCACATCGTCGTCCAGTTCCAGTCCCATTTCGGCCAGCACCACCCGGGGTTCACGCACAATCCGGGAACGGTAGGCTGGATCCTTGTACCATTTCGGTGGCAATCCCAGCACCGCCCAGGGATAACAGGAGCAGAGCGTGCACACGACGGCGTTATGCACCTTATCGGTATTTTCAACGACAACCAGTTTGTCGACCTGACCACCATCGAATCCAGACTCTTCGACTACCGTGGTTGCATCGTCGAGCAGTCGCTGCCGAAAAGCCGGATCTACCCAGGCTCTGGCAACCAGTCTCGCCCCATTCATGGGCCCCACTCGCTCCGTATATCGGGAAATCACAGCATCGACCAAATCGGAAGTCAGCAGACCCTTTTCAATCAACAGGGATTCGAGGGCCTCGGCACGAATAGCCTGTGGCGTTGGTTTACTCATCACGACTCACCTGGACAGTTATTGGGGATCAAACATCAGATAGGGTTCGAACAGGTCAAGGCTGACACTGAAACCGGGGGTTTGCCATAGCACTTCACTGCTGAAGCGTACGGTGTAAAGGTGCTGCGGCTGTTCTCCCTGGCCATGGGCATTGGTGTCAGGATAGACCCAGGCACCATGCACCCTGATGATCTCGCCCACCCTGTCTCGCGCGTAGGCCGGCAGTCGGGTATGTCCCGGCTTGCCCGCTGCCAGTGTTCTTACCCGGTCTCCAACCTGAAAGCCCGGTGCTGTGGTGACTTCACGAAAGGCCGTGGGTGCTGCGGTGGGGGCCTGCTGCGCGTCCGGTTCCGGTGAAGGCCGGGCAGCGATACGATCGTCTCCCTTCGCACCCATTCCGCCGCACGGGTGTCAATATCAGCCTGGGACAGCAATCCAGACTCCACGAGCAGGGTTTCTATGCCGCCCAGCCAGCGACCATAGTATCCATCCTCAAGATAGGCCCCGGGATCAATTCGCTCAATGGCATGCCGGAACTGATCGGTGTTCGCAAAGGCACCTGCTGCGGCAGCCGCATTGACCATGGTAAAAACGCTGGCCTCCCAGCGTTCGTGAAAGACCTTTGAGTCGTCCGTCCGCTCAACCTTCCCGAATCCGGGCTTGCCGCCCAGGTCATGGACACCATCCATACTCAGGTCTCCTTCTGTTCGAATTCACCCCGATCCAGGGATGCGCGAATCTTCCCGTAGGCTTCTTCATCCAGGTTGAACCGGGAAAAGATCAGTGCGCCGATCAGGTAGCAGGTCAGTGGCAGCAGCGCATAAAGAGACAGCAGCGCCAGCTTGGTGGTTTCGCTCTGTTCCTGGTTGGGCGTGAACCCGCTGAGGCTCAGCACCAGCCCCGTCAGCATCAGCGTGACGCCGGTCGCACTTTTAAACACAAAGTTCCAGGAAGCATAGTAGGTGCCTTCCTTGCGTTTACCTGACTGGTACTCATCATAGTCAATAATGTCCGCCTGAATGGACGGCGCCACGACCGCACCACTGCCAGCGCCAAGACCACAGATCACTGCCAGGATACTGATCATTACGTCAGATCCTTCTTCAAGGAAAAACATGCCACCGAACCCGAAACCGGTCACCAGCATCGAGAAAATCCACATTGCCTTTTTGCCGATCTTTCGGGACAGCGGTACCCAGAGCGGCACAGAGGCAACCGATGGAATCAGGTACAGGAGAATGTAGATCACTGTTTTCTCCGGCCGACCCACAATATATTCACCAATGTAGGGTGTCAGAATGCCAATGGTGGCTCCGCCAATGCTCTCGATAAAAAAAACGATCAACAGCAGCCGGGCATAGCGGTTTCGCCAGACGTCACCGAAAGCGGTGAACGGATTGGTTTCGCCGCGACCCTGGTACTCGGCTCTTTCGCGAATCGACGTCACCATCCAGATAATCAGGGCCGCGGTCACCAGGCCCGCAATGATCGTGATATACAGAACGATCTTTCTTGGCTCTTCTCCGACGATAAGAATGTACATGGCCACGAGTGACAGCAGGGAACCGGAATTCCAGATCATGTGGCGCACGCCGAAGATCCTGGTTCGCTCGTGGTAATTGGTGGACAGCTCTGCCCCAAGGGAAGTATGTGGTACGACAAATGCGGTCATGGAGGTATAGAACAGCACAACAGCCACCGCCATCCAGAGAATCAGCGCCTCGTGGGACAGTGTTTCCGGCGGATTCCACATCATGTAGAACGTGCCTATCACGAACGGGAAAGAGAACAGTATCCATGGACGACGTCGGCCGAAGCCGAGGGTCGTACGATCGCTGAAATACCCCGCCAGGGGGTCAGTCACCGCATCCCAGATGCGCGATATCCCGAAAATCAGCCCCATGGCAGCGGGCGCGATTAGCAGGACATCCGTTGAGACCTTCATGAGGTAGAGGGAAACCATGAAGAACATGAAACCAACACCCACCGTTGGCAGGTTGTAGTTGATAATCGTGGAAAGGGCGAGTCGCTCACCCAGGTTCCTGCCGGGATCGTCGCTCACTATCAGGATTCCGCGACGGCCGCAGACGATTGCCACCGCCTTCGTTTAGGCTGACCTCCAAGGTAAGCGGTCGACAGGGCTTCCGTGATTGTCAGCTCGAAGAGCAGGGATCGGGTTGAGGGTCGGAAGTTGGAGATAGATTCAGCCAGTTCGCGCAACCCGGCATCCTCGGAATGCCGGGCGATACCCGTAACCTGGAATTCACCACTGGAACCGGAGCTGTCACTCATTGCGCAGTGCAGGCAGTAGTCCGGGTTTTCGATCAGGTCCCTGGTTCGGGGCGAACTCGGTTCCAGGAAAATGAACATGTGCCCTTCACCGATCACCGGTGTAACGGGATGAGCCCTGGGACGGCCGTCTTTTCTTGTTGTGGCCAGATAGGCGACCTTGCCATCAAGTCGTTCCTGGCCAAACGCTGCCAATGCAACATCTTCCCGTTCCAGTTCTCCCCAGGATACTGCCCGCACCAGACTCCTCCCTTAAAAAGTCGACGCTACCTTATCACGGAAAGGCAGCACCGCGACAAATCGACAACCTGTTCAGGTGAGTTTACGAACTCCGCCGCTGATCGTGATGGGTTCTTCAATACTGACGCCAATGATTTCGGCCAGCTCCTTCAGCTCGCTGCGATAGTTCATCCAGCGCTGACGGGAGGTTTTGTACAGGGGTTGTCTGACCTGCAGGAAGCTCGCGGTACTGACCTTTCGTTCCGTCTTGTGGAAATCGATGCAGGCTTCTTCAAAATCCAGACCCAGGAAATCAAGCATGCGTCGGGTCTGCGCCTCCTGGTCCTCCAGAACATCTTCATATCGAACCGTCAGGATGCGGTCAGGGTAGATCGACACCCAGTGCTCCATCAGGCGACGGTAGTCATTGTAAAAGTGTGCCAGCGCTTTCAGATCAAAACTGTAGTCCTGCCCTTTCGTGAAGTTCTGGAAGAAACAGGAAAGGCAGGTATCCAGGGGGTTCCTGACCGTGTGTATCACTCTTGCACCGGAGAACAGCGCGAATATCAAGCCGATGAACTGAAAGTTGAGCGGATGCTTGTCGATGATGCGGACTATCTCCGGGTTGTCAGTGAACCGTCCGATCCTGTCCAGGTACAAACGGGCCAGACCACGGCACTCCTGCTGACCGAGGCCGGGAATACAGGCGGGATACTCCTGCCTGAAGCGGGACACCTGTGCTGCCTTCGCAGCGACCAGTTTCATGTCGTTTAACTCACCTGCACCCCAGACACCGGAATGACTGGCCAGGATCTGTTCGACCAGGGTCGTTCCGGAACGGGGCATGCCCAGAATAAACACCGGCTTGTCTGTTTCCACACCCTCGAAAGGGCGTATCGCCCGGGAGGGTCCGTAAACGTATAGCAGCTCTTTCACCAGGGTTCTGAAGCGGACTGAGTCAAACTTGCGATTCGTCAGGCGATTGCCGTCCCTGTAATGCTGGAAGGCCTGGCGATACTCACCGATGTCATCAAGTATCTTGCCCGCTGCAAAATGAAAATAGGGTTGCAGGTTCCTGCCGAGGTTCTTGCGGGCAAGCTGGGTGTTGATCAGTTCGATGAGGGGGTCACCGGGCTTGAACTTCACCATTTCCGCCAGCCCCTGGAAAGCTTCACCATAATCCGGTTTCAGCCGGATGGCTTCCCGGAACTCCGCTTCCGCCTCGTCCAGTCTGCCCATGCGCCGGTAAAGGCCCGCAATATTGTGGTGAAAGTGTGCGGCCCGGGGAAAGAGTGCCAGCGCCTTTTCCATCAGTGCGACGGCTTCTTCGTCTCTTTCCTGCTCCATCCTGATCAGCCCCAGCAGGTGAATGGCATCCGGCTGCTCGGGATGGGTTTTCAGAATCTCCCTGTAAACCTTCTCGGCGGCCTGGAACCGGCCCGCCAGTTGCGATTCCATGGCTGCCTGGAGTTGCTCTTTAAGGTTCGTGTCCATCACATTCATGGATGCAAGCCTGTCAGGGACAAGGTCTGGTGTCTTCCGTCACAGGCTGCTGCTGACCGTAGTCACCCGTGGCTGTCGTGTATTCTGCCGATTCACCGTTGCTCCAGGTTACCGTAAAGGGATACCGGCATCCCTTAACCAGTGGCGCTGTCAGGCCCATGATCATGACGTGAATGCCGCCCGGTGCCAGCGTGACGGTTTCACCGGGCTCGAGTCGAATCATGGCGTGACGCATTCGCGCCATACCGTCAACTTCCATGGTCTCGTGAATCATCACATGACCCGCTCCGGGAAAATCAACAGACTGGAGCGCGAAGGTCTCAAGGGTGTTATTTCGGATCTCTCCGTACAGCGCACCGCTGGTTGCGCCCGGTGGCG
>JAQCAK010000186.1 GCA_027621895.1 Pseudomonadota bacterium
GCTATGGGGGCGACCGGTGAGGCCGACGGGCCGCCACTCAAGACACCGGCTGCCTACACGGATTTCCTGGCGGGCACCCATCTTTACAGCGGTATCGTGACCGCCCTGTTCGCCCGTGAAAAAACCGGCGAGGGTGCTACGGTCGATATATCAATGCAGGACTGCGCGCTGCCCACCCTGGCAACCGCCATTGGTTCCTTCTATACCGAGGGCAGACCCTTGCCTCGCAATGGCAGCCGTCACCCGAACAGTGCCCTCGCTCCCTACAACGTCTATGAAGCGCAGGACGGCCACATTGCCCTGATCTGTATTCGCGAGGGTCATTGGCGGAAGCTCTGTCATGCCATGGGCGAACCAGGGTTTGCTGACGATCCTCGATACGCGACCATGGAAGATCGCAGCGCCAGAATTGATGAAGTCGACGATCTGGTGAATCACTGGACCCGCGAACGCAGTCGCAAGGAGATCACTGAAATCTGCCAGCAGCACGGCGTGATCTGCGCACCCGTCCAGACCATCCCGGAAGCGCTGGAGGATCCGCAGATGCTGGCCCGGGGTTCATTGCAGAAGCGGGAGCTGCCGGGCATCGGCAGCGTCTCACAATTCCAGACACCCCTGAGGTTTGCAGATCTGGATCCGCCTGCACTCAGGGATGTACCGGAGCTGGGTGCAGACACCCGGCAGGTACTCCGGGACCTGCTGGCGCTACCGGACGATGAAATTCAGTCCTTGCTGGCGGCGGACATCATTGCCTGACTAGATCATGGCTCGAACGTGTTCCGCTGCCGATGGATTGAGCCAGGGCAGGAGTACCGTGCAGGAATTCCGGATGTACTCGTCTCGAAAATCATGCAGCGCGACAAACCCCTTCATCCACATCAGCATGGCAGACCAGCCGGTCGAGGCCAGGCTCCGGGCAATGAACCGAATGTCAGCGTCCTCGCGGAGATCCCCTGCAGCCCGCATCTCTTTCAGTTCGGTTGTATAAAGCGCGAGCGAGGCACCCAGCAGCACCTTGACGATCGGGTCGGATGCCTGGGCGTTAAACAGCATGGTGCCCATGGCGGAAGCGTACTGCGGCGTCTCTATGATCTGCTCGGCCACCAGCTCGAATCGTTTTAGACAGCGTTCCAGTCCGGGTTCACTGGAAGCGACAACCTTGCCGTCAAGATCCTGCAGGCGATCCTCAAGGGCAGCCAGAATCAGCGTGTCCTTGCTCTGGTAGAGGTTGTACAGCGTTGAGGTGGATACGTCGGCAACCACTGCCAGGTCCCTCATGTTCAGGCCATCGTAGCCCAGGCGCGAGAGTTGCTCTCGTGCACTGAAGAGGATTCTTTCACGTCGCTGCTGTTGTACCGCTGTCAGATTTTTCATCGGGCTGACTCCAGATTCGCCCGACAATATACCATTGCACGAGATTGCATAAAATTAGAACGTGTTCCAGAATGCCTTGATGCTCAAGGAGAGAGTCCCATGCCAGACCGATATGAACGTGTACTGAGCCCTGTCGATATCGGTGGCATCACCATACCCAACCGGGTGGTTCGCACCGCGCATGCAACCGGGATTGGCGCAGGCACCATGTCAGACGAACTGATTGCCTATCACGAGGCCAGGGCAAAGGGCGGTGTCGGCCTGACCATCCTCGAAATTCTCTCGGTTCATCCCTCCAGTCCCGGCACCCTGAACAGCTTTGACCCCAAACTGCCGGACGGCTACAAGCGGCTCATGGAGCGGATTCGCCCCCATGGCATGAAGGTATTCCAGCAGGTGTGGCATGGCGGACACAACGCCACACCGCTGGATGGATCAGCACCCTGGTCACCCTCTGATGTGCCCAGTCCCCAGGTCGGGGTGGTTCCCCGGCCCATGACTCGAATACAGATTGACGAAATCGTCGCCGCGTTTGCTGCAACCGCCAGGATCTGCAAAGACAGCGGGCTGGATGGCGTCGAGATCCATGCGGCCCACGGATACCTGATCCAGCAGTTTCTGTCGGCGAACGCCAACCGGCGGAATGACGACTATGGCGGTTCCCTTGAGAACCGCATGCGGTTCATGCTGGAAGTGATGCGGGCAGTCAAAGAGGAAGTCAGGGATGAGAACTTTGCCGTGGGTGTCAGGCTGGCTTCAGACCTGACTGCCGGCGGCATCGGCATCGACGAGAACATTGCCTGCGTCAAGGCCCTACAGGCTGAAGACCTCGTTGACTTCGTGAACATTTCTCTCGGCAATTATCACTCTTTCCCCAAGCTGATCGGCGGCATGCATGAACCCGTGGGATACGAACTCGATTCCGCCGTCCCGGTCGGCAAGCAGTCGACGGTCCCGGTGATCGTGACCGGCCGGTTTCGCACGCTGGAGGAAGTTGACCAGGTCGTTCGCCAGGGCGACGCGGACCTGGTCGGCATGACCCGGGCAACCATCGCTGATCCTGATCTCGTGGTGAAAACCGCCCGCGGCGATGTGAACCGGGTGCGGCCCTGTATTGCCTGCAACCAGGGTTGCGTCGGACAACTGCTGGGCCCGGAACGGCGAGTGGGCTGTGCCGTTAACGCCGGCGCCGGATTCGAGACCACCCTGGGTGATGACAAACTCATCCCCGCTGACGCACCCGGCACCCTGCTGGTCGTGGGAGGCGGTCCCGCGGGTATGGAAGCTGCCAGGGTGGCCGCGAAACGGGGTCATCAGGTTATCCTGGCAGAGGCATCAGCGAACCTGGGCGGTACGCTGACCCTGGCTGGCAAGGCACCAAGACGCCAGCAGATGAACGACATCATCGAATGGCTGCAGCATGAAATCTACCTGGAAGGCGTGGACGTGCGGCTCTCCACCTATGTGACCGAGTCGGACCTGGAGGCCTTTGGTGCCGATCACGTCATCATCGCCACCGGCGCCGAACCAAGACTCGACGGTATCCAGATGTCTCATCCGGGCGAGCCTGTCGAAGGCATCGATCTTGACCACGTGATATCCAGTAATACGCTGGTCACAGATTCCCGTTTGAAACCCACCAGTGCCCTGGTGATCGACGATGTTGGCCACTACGAGGGGCTGGCTGCCGCCGAGTACCTGCTGGAACAGGGTGCCCGGGTGACCATGGTCACCCGGCTGCCGACGCTCGCCCCGCTGGTGCGCCCGGCACTGATGGTTGATCCGGCACTGGAGCGATTCGGCGATAAACCCTTCGACTACCATGTAGGCACCCGGGTACTGAAGGTCGATGGCCAGGCAGCTGAACTGCAGGCGGTCACCGGCGGCAGGACCTTCCAGGTTAATGCCGATACGGTTGTGTTCATTTCTCTGAACCAGCCAAGAAACGAACTCATCGGCCAGCTGGAAACCAGGAACATGCCCTATACCCTGATAGGTGATGCCAACTCACCCAGGTTCCTCGTGCATGCCATCGCCGAGGGCAACCGTGCTGGCCGGTCATTTTAATCACAGAGAATCCTGGAGAGACGTGCAATGGATATCAAAGGCAAGTATGGATTGATCACAGGTGCAGCCTCGGGCATTGGTCGGGCTACCGCCTGCGCCCTGGCGGAAGCGGGTGCTGCGGGTATTGCCCTGGCTGACCTGGATGAAGCCGGCTTGAAGGAAACTGCCCGTCTGGTCGAAGCGGCTGGTGCAAAAGCGCTTGTGATCCCTTGCGATGTCACCGATCGGCACGCTCAGACGCACATGTTCAGTACAGCCGAATCCGGCTTTGGACGACTGGATATCGTGCACAATAATGCCGGTACTATCTGCGGTGAACCGATTTGGCCCGAGTGCTCGCTGGAAAAGATAGAACTCGTGGTATCAGTCAACCTGATCGGGGTGATGTTCGGCACCCGACTTGCTGTTGAAACGCTGTCCCGGCATGGTGGTGGCGTTATCATCAATACGGCCTCCACCGCCTCTCTAAGAACATATACCGCCGACCCCATGTATTCCGGTACCAAAACCGCGGTGGTAAACCTGGTCCACAGCTCTGCCGGGCTGGCGGCCAGTCACGGTGTTCGCGTCAATGCCATTCTGCCGGGCATGACCCGGACGGCATTTATCGACAGGACCGGAGACGGTACAAAACCTGCAGAATGGCTGGGTCCGGCACTGGCCCAGTCCACCATGCTGACACCGGACCAGATTGCTGCCGGAGTCCTGACGCTGATCGAGGATGACGAACGAGCCGGTGAATGCCTGATTGTGGATAATCCACCGGGCCCCGACGCCGCGCCCGTGGAGACCCGGCTGCGGAATCCAGTTGAATTTTATGACTTCGTCGCGGGACGAACCAGGGCGATGGCCGAGATGATGGCGAACCAGGCTAACGCAGACTAGGAACAGGGTTGCGCGAATCGAACCTTGAGTCCGCGCATCTGGAGATTCGAGGGATAGGGCCGGTTTCCTTCCCACCATAACAGCGTGCTGTCTTCCCAGTTCGGATTGCGGTCGAGCATTTCCTCATAAGTGGAGCGCGCCGCATTCAGCTTCGACGGATACTGGCAGTAACACTGATCCGCTGGCGCCAGACCCGCCGCGGCACACTGGCGGACCTTGGCGATCAGCTGGTCCAGTTTGTCGTCAAGCTCTCGAGCGGCCTCGATATCGCCCGCATCTTCCAGTTCCACCGTCGGACTGGAAGCCATTGCCGGTGTCCCGACCATCAATACACCTATCAGTAAAAACCATCTGCCTTTCACTCTTTATCTCCCAGCCCGTTGTTTCAGGTTGTCGCGTTCATCGTCCGTATGCCCCGGAAGCCGATAAATCTCGGGTCTGCAGTGACCAGCCTCGCTTCGCTGACCACCGAGGTGGCCGCAATCAGGCGGTCTGCCGCATCACCTTCAAAATCCCGCAGCCCGGCGGCGCTTAGCGCAATCACGCCGTCTGCGGCCACTTCTTTGAACCCGCTGTTAAGCAGAGAAACCCGCC
>JAQCAK010000187.1 GCA_027621895.1 Pseudomonadota bacterium
CGGCGGCCCTGATTCGGCTCTGTGCCGCCGATGGCCTGACGGTCCGCGCGGCGGGTGCCGGACACAGTCATTCCCCGGTGGTCATGAATGAGGAGGTCATCATAGATACCTCCGGACTGTCAGGTGTGATCGAGGTGGATCCAGGGGAGAAGCAGGCCTGGATTCGGGCCGGATCCCCGATTTACAGCCTGGGAAGACAGCTGCACGAACACGGTCTGGCGCTGCGGAACCAGGGTGATATTGATCGCCAGCTGCTGGGCGGTGTGATCGCCACGGGGACCCACGGGACGGGCCGGGACCTGCAGAACCTGTCGGCGGCGGTGGTGGCCCTCAGGATGATTCTGCCCACGGGCGAGAAAGTCACCTGCAGCCGGCTGGAAAACCCGGATATCTTTGAAGTTGCCCGACTGGGTATCGGCTCTGCGGGCCTGGTCACGGACATCCGCATGCAACTGACTGACAGCGTTGTCCTGCAGGAATCAGGCATGATCCTTGACTATGAACTGCTGGCGGAGGACATCGGGTTGTTAACCGACCGGCATGAACGGTTCGAGTTTTTCTGGTATCCGGGTTCGGACAGCGCCACGGTGAAAATCATTGATCCCACCGACGAGGGTCCGATCTACCCGCTGGCAGAGGAAGGCGAGCGGCAGGCCTGGAGTTTCGAGGTGCTGCCCAGTCATCGGCCTCACCTGCATACGGAGATGGAATACAGCATACCGCGGGACAGGGGCAGGGCCTGCTTTGAGGAAATCAGGTCATTGATCCGCCGGGACTTTCCTGCAGTGAGCTGGCCGGTGGAATACCGCACCGTTGCTGCCGATGATATCTGGCTGTCGATGGCCAGCGGCCGGGATACGGTCACCATCTCGGTGCATCAGGATATCCGTGAAGATGAAACGGACTACTACCGGGCCTGTGAGTCCGTGTTCCTGTCTTATGGTGGCCGGCCCCACTGGGGAAAGGTCAATTACCTTTCGGCAGCGCAGCTGGCAGGTCTGTACCCGCAGTACGAAAACTGGTGGCGAATCCGAAAAGAACTGGATCCGGACGGGATCTTTCTGAACGCCTGGGCACGGTCCGTAGACCCGACCCGAACCGCTTAATATGCCGCACTGATAATGGGTTATAGCAGTGCGGTATCTCGCCGCAAGTGATGGTATATTGCGGGTCTCAATTTACACCACTCAATCCTCAGGAGTTACCCAATGCCCTTGGTATTGAACGAAGACCAGAACATGCTCAAGGATTCAGCGAAGAGTTTCTGCGCTGATAACACGCCTATTTCCCAGCTGCGAAGACTGCGCGATGACAAGGATGAAACCGGTTTTGATCGGGATACCTGGTCAAAAATGGTTGAGCTGGGTTGGGCCGGGATCACGGTGCCGGAGGAGTTCGGTGGCCTTGGGTTCGGATACATGGGGCTGGGAGTGGTCATGGAAGAGTGTGGCCGAACGCTGACAGCCTCGCCACTCTTCTCAACCGCGGTACTGGGCACATCTGCCGTCCTGCACGGCGGTTCCCAGGAGCAGAAGACCACCTTGCTGGGTCAGGTTGTCGGTGGTGAACTGCTGCTGGCGCTCGCCCTTGAAGAAACCCCGCACCACAACCCCTGCGGAGCCGCAACCACGGCAGAGAAGGCCGGTGATGGATACAAGGTCACTGGCAGCAAGAAATTTGTGCTGGACGGTCATGTCGCTGACAAGATCGTGGTCGTGGCTCGCAGTTCGGGTCAGCCGGGAGATCGTGAGGGTTTAACGCTGGTGCTGGTTGATCGCGATGCCGCAGGCGTATCAGTGACCCGGACTTTCATGGCAGACAGCCGCAATGCAGCGAATATTGAATTCAATGGTGCCCAGGGAGAACTGCTGGGTGAAGAAGGCAAGGGTGCCGATGTGCTGGACAAGGTGCTGGATGCCGGTCGAATCCTGCTGGCGGCAGAGATGCTGGGCAGCGTCCAGGAATGTTTTGAGCGTACCGTGGAATACCTGAAGACCCGCGAACAGTTTGGTGTACCCATTGGATCTTTCCAGGCACTGAAGCATCGTGCCGCGGAAATGTTCTGTGAAGTGGAGCTGTCCAAGTCCGTGGTGCTTGAGGCTTTGTCTGCACTGGACGAGGATTCAGACCAGGTGGCCGAACTCGCCAGCCTGGCGAAAGCCAGGCTCAACGACACCTACAATCTGGTCAGCAGTGAAGGTATCCAGATGCATGGCGGTATCGGGATGACCGATGAATACGAGATCGGGTTTTTCATCAAGCGATCCAGGGTCTGCGAGCATACCCTCGGGAACAGCGCGTTCCACCGTGATCGTTATGGAGTCCTGCAGGGATACTAACCCGCTGCGGGTACGGGGTTGATGCTTCAGGCGGTACCGCTGTCGGCGATCACGCCCAGGAACGCTTCCCCGTACTTGTCCAGCTTTCTCGTCCCGACACCCGGCAGGGACGCAAAAGCCTCGAGGGTTCGGGGTTGTTCTTCTGCCATGGCCCGCAACGTCGCATCATGAAAGATTACATAGGGTGGAACGCCCTGGTGCTCGGCCAGTTGCCGCCGCTTTTCCCGTAACGCTTCCCACAGACCCACGTCAATATGTGCGTCCAGGGGTGTTTTAGTCAGCCGCTTTCCCGTCCTGCCGGATTGCCCGACATCCTGGCGAAGCGCAATGGTTTCATCACCCCGAAGCAATGGCCGGCACTTCTCTTCGAGTTTCAATCCTCCGTAACCGGCCAGGTCCACTGACAGCAGTCCCCTGGCCACCAGTTGCCTGAATACAGATTTCCAGCGATTGGCATCGAGCTCCCTGCCGATGCCGAAGACCGGCAGCTGGTGGTGGTCGAACTGGAAAATCTTCTCGGTTTCCTTGCCGAGTAACACATCGACAAGATGATTGACCCCAAATCGTTGCCCGGTCCGGTATACCGTACTCAATGCCTTGCGCGCGGCTTCGGTGGCATCCCAGGTATCAACCGGATACAGACAGGTATCGCAGTGACCGCAGTGCGGCCCCGAGTCCTCTCCAAAGTAGGCGAGCAGCGCCTGTCGCCGACAGGTTGTGATTTCGCACAGACCCAGCATCGCATTGAGCCGGTGCTGTTCGATTCGCTTGTATTCCTCTGACCCCTCGGAGCCCTCCAGCATCTGCCGCAGCTTGATCACGTCCTGCAGTCCATACACCATCCAGGCATTGGCCGGTTCCCCGTCCCGCCCGGCGCGACCGGTTTCCTGGTAGTAGGATTCAATGGTTTTTGGCAGGTCCAGATGGGCGACGAACCTGACATCGGGTTTGTCGATCCCCATGCCGAAGGCGATGGTGGCCACGATGATGACACCCTCTGCCTGCAGGAAGTGATCCTGGTTTGCCTCACGGGTGCCCGGATCGAGTCCGGCGTGATAGGGCAGGGCATTGAAACCCTGTTCCCTGAGCCAGCTGGCAGTGTCCTCGGTTTTCTTCCTGGACAGGCAGTAGACGATACCCGCGTCGCCCTGGTGTTCGCGGCGCAGAAACTGCAGCAGCTGTTTTGAAGGATTCTGCTTCAGGGCAATCTGGTAACGAATATTGGGCCGGTCAAAACCGACCACGTACTTCTGTGCGTCCTGTAGCTGCAATCGCAGCGCGATGTCCTCCTGGGTGCGGGCGTCGGCAGTGGCTGTCAGAGCGATGCGGGGTACCTGCGGGAAATCCCTGGCCAGCAGATCCAGCTGCAGGTAATCAGCACGAAAGTCGTGGCCCCACTGGGAGACGCAGTGCGCCTCGTCGATGGCAAACAGGCTGATCCGGCTTCGCCTGAGAAGATCCAGGGTTCTGGCCTGGGTCAGCCGTTCCGGCGCGAGATACAGCAGGTCCAGTTCCTCCGCCTCCAGTGCGGCCTCTATCCCCGCAGCTGTTGCAGGATCCAGAGTCGAGTTCAAAAACGCGGCTCGCACGCCCAGTTGCTGCAGTGCCCGGGTCTGGTTTTGCATCAGTGCGATCAATGGAGATATCACGATGCCGCAGCCCGGCCTGACAATGGCCGGTATCTGGAAGCACAGCGATTTGCCCCGGCCGGTCGGCATCAGGACCAGGGCGTCCTGACCGGCCACCAGGGCATTGATGATGTCTTCCTGGGGTTCCCGGAAAGCATCGAAACCGAAGGTGTTACGGAGAACGGCAAGTGGATTCATGGGTGCATTTTAAAGCAATAGTTGTCCTGGCAGTGGTTTGCCGGTGAACTTCGGTGATGACTGACACGGATTTCAGCAGCGTCGTTGTCGTGAGGTGATCCCCATTGGGCAGTTTTGGGGCTCTTTGGAACGCCGGTCAATGTAGAATAGCGGCTTGTCATTCTACATGGGGCGGCAGATGCGCCTTGAGCCCGGTGAACATCCCCATCGCCGATACAATCCGCTGACCGGGGACTGGGTCCTTGTGTCTCCGCACAGGGCAAAGCGCCCCTGGCAGGGTCAGGACCTGGGGCCTGCAGAAACGCCGGGCAGCGCTTTTGATCCGACCTGTGTCCTGTGTCCGGGCAATACCCGGGCCGGTGGACAGGTCAACCCGGACTACGCCGGCACCTATGTTTTTGACAATGACTTTGCAGCCCTGTTGCCCGAAAGCCCTGATAGGAGTAAACCGGTCGATACGGAACCGTCTCATCCGTTGTTTCGTCACCAGTCTGCCGATGGAGTCTCGAGGGTGATCTGCTTTTCACCCGATCACAGCAGAAGTCTGCCGGAACTGTCGGACTCACAGGTGGATGAGCTGTTGCAGACCCAGGTTCGAATTGTGGCAGAACTCGGTGTCCGCTACCCCTGGGTGCAGCTCTTTGAGAACAGGGGAGAGCAGATGGGATGCTCACAACCCCATCCCCACGCGCAGGTCTGGGCCACGAGCTATCTGCCCGGTGCACTGGCTCGCAAGGATCAGCTGCTGCGCG
>JAQCAK010000188.1 GCA_027621895.1 Pseudomonadota bacterium
CGCTGACAGAGAGAGGCATGCCAGCAGAACTCAGGAGCTTGAGGTTGGCACCTCGTTGAACGGGATACCCTTGTCCGCCCGCATATCCTGGGGCAGACCCAGGACGCGCTCGGCGATGATGTTGGCCATAATCTCATCGGTACCGCCGGCGATTCGCAGCCCTGGAGAGCTCATGTAGGTTGCCTGAAACATCCCGGCAGCCTCGGAGAGTTCAGGGTCCCAGATGGCACCGCTGGTTTCCAGCAGATCCAGCGCGAAAGACGCCATGTCCTGCTGCTTTGGTGCACCCACCAGCTTGCCAATGGAGTTCTCGGGACCCGGAATTTCTCCCCGTGACAGTGCTGTCATGGATCTGTATCCGGTGTACTTGAGTCCAGATTCCTGGCAGTACCAGTTGGCGAGATTTGCCCTGACCTGATCGTTCTCGATCGCCGGTTTGCCGCCCAGCTTGACGCGGGTCGCCAGCTTATAGACCGAATCGAAACCGACGCCACCACCACCACCGCCGATGGATGCCCGTTCGTTCATCAGGGTGGTCAGGGAGACCTGCCAGCCCTGTCCGACAGCACCCAGGCGCTGGGCATCAGGAATTCGCACGTCGGTGAAGTAGACCTCGTTGAAATTCGAGCCACCGGATATCTGTTTGATAGGTTTGATCTCAATGCCTGGAGACTTCATGTCCAGGAAGAAATAGGTCAGACCCTGGTGCTTTGGCACGGTGGGATCTGTCCTGACAACCAGTACACCATAGTCAGAGTAGTGCGCACCGGAGGTCCAGATCTTCTGGCCGTTGATGACCCAGTCGTCGCCGTCTTTTTCAGCGCGGGTGCGCAGGGCCGCCAGATCCGAGCCGCCCGCCGGTTCACTGAACAGCTGGCACCAGACTTCCTCGCCGCTGGCCAGTTTTGGCAGGTATCGCTTGTTCTGCTCATCCGTTGCCCAGGTCATCATGGTGGGCGCACACATGCCGTGTCCGATCGCGAAGATGCTGTCCGGCGTGTTGAACTTCGATTCTTCCTGGTTCCAGATCACCTGGTCGATGGCGCTGGCATCCCGGCCGCCATGTTCCTTCGGCCAGCGAATACAGGCCCAGCCTGCATCGTATTTTCGTTTCTGCCAGAGCTTTGCGCGCCCGATATAGTCCAGTCCGGAGAGTTCTCCTTCAGTCGGTACGTTGGCTGCCAGCCAGCCTTTAACCTCTTCGCGGAAAGCGGCTTCTTCTGCGGTATCTTTAAAATCCATGTTCGTTCCTCCTATGCTGCCCGTTGCGCTTCGATGGCAGAAATCAGTTTGTCCTGCCAGGTGGCCTCACTGCCGATATTGGTCGCCAGCAGTTTGGAGCGCCGGTACGGGAACTGGCAATCGAATTCCCAGGTAAAGCCCATGCCGCCGTGGGTCTGGACATTCTCCTTGGCTGCAAAGTAATAGGCCTGGATGGCAGAGACCCTGGCGGTTGCAGCCGCGACCGGCAGTTCAGGTGCGTTCGTGGACATCGCCCAGGCGCCGAAGTAACAGTTGGAGCGGGCCAGGGTATTCTTGACGTACATGTGTGCCAGCTTGTGCTTGATAGCCTGGAAACTGGCGATGGGGCGACCAAAAGCGAATCGGCCCAGCGCGTATTCCTTTGCCATGTTCAGAGCCGTTTCGGCGCCGCCGACCTGTTCCCAGGCGAACAGGATGGCTGCGCGGTTGTAGACATCCTGCAGCAGGCTCCAGCCTTCGCCCTCGTTACCCAGCATTTCAGCTGCAGCATTGCTGAAGGTCAGGCGGGCGTGAGATCGGGAAGGGTCCAGCGTGGTGACGGTTTCCCGCTCAACACCACTCTGGTTCAGGTCAACCAGCCAGGCGGTAGCGCCGTCACCCTTCGACGATGCCGCGATCACGACAGCGAAGTCTGCAATGTCACCGTCGGCAACCGGTATCTTGGTGCCATTGAGCTGTCCGTCACCGGTTGTGGAGAGATCGGCGGCTGCGGCCTGACCGCTGCCCTCGCTGACGGCGAGACAGCCGATGGACTGGCCGGACGCCAGGGCTGGCAGGCGCGCCTGCTTCTGTGCGTCAGAGCCCGCCTGAAGGATGGCCTCGGTTGCCAGATACACAGAGGACGAAAAGGGAACCGGCGCCATCACACGCCCGAGTTCCTCGGCAATCACGCAGAGTTCCAGGTAGGACAGGCCAAGACCCTCGTACTCTTCTGGAATGACTGTCGCCGTCCAGCCCATGTCGGCAATCTTCTGCCACAGTTCTCGATCGAATGGTTCATCACCATCCAGGATTTTTCGTACGGCGGTCATGGGGCAGTGGTCCCGCAGGAACCCCTGGGCCTGTTCCCGCAGCATGTCCTGCTCTTCGGAAAACTCAAAGTTCAATGTCTTTCTCCTCCAGTTATTATTCAGCCGGGTATACGAACCGGCAGTTCTGTAATGCCATGTATGAAGTTGGATCGAAGGTACTTTGGATCTCCGGTCACTTCAATCCTGTCGAAGCGCTTCATGATTTCTTCCCAGAGGACGCGCAGCTGCATTTCCCCGAGGCGGTTGCCGACGCAGCGGTGTATACCGAAACCGAAGGACAGGTGCTGGCGGGGGTTACCACGGTCAATCAGGAAGCGGTTGGGGTTCTCGATCATCGTTTCGTCCCGGTTACCCGAGATATACCACATAACCACCTTGTCGCCCGGCTGAATCTGCTTTCCACCCAGTTCTACCGGCTCCATGGCGGTTCGGCACATATGGGCCACGGGGCTCTGCCAGCGAACAATCTCTGGCACCATCTTTGGAATCAACCCGGGATTGGCTCGCAGTTTGTCGTATTCATCGGGATTCTGGTTGAGCGCCAGCACGCCACCGGAGATTGAATTCCGGGTCGTGTCGTTGCCACCGACAATCAGCAGCAGCATATTGCCCAGGAATTCCTGGGGCGGCATGTTCCTGGTGGCTTCACCGTGTACCAGGGTTGAGATCAGATCGGTACCGGTGGCACCGGACCTTTCCCGTTCTTTCCAGACCGCGTCGAAGTACTCAAAACATTTCCAGAGTTCCTGGAAACCCTCTTCAGGGGTCTCGAAGTAGTCGGGGTCACCCAGGCGCTCGACCGTATCAGACCAGTGAATCAGCTTGTGCCTGTCTTCCTGGGGAACATCAAACAGGGTGGCCAGCATCTGGCCCGTGAGCTCTACGGAGACACTGCGCACCCAGTTGAAGTCCTCGTTGCGTGGCAGGCCGTCGAGAATTTTTCCGGCGCGCTCGCGGATCAGGGACTCCATCTCCTGGAGGCGAACGGGCGTGAAAGACGGAGCGACGACGGCTCGCTGCTCATCGTGTTTTGGGGGATCCTGCATGATGAACATGGGCAGGTGAAACATCGACTGCGTGTCCGGGTTCTCAACGGGACGACCGCCCATCCGGATACCGCCATTGTTGATGTCAGAGGAAAACTCGTTGTGGTGGGTGTCCACGTACATGATGTCCTTGTACCCGGTCACGGACCAGTAGGGACCAAACATGGAATCCGGCGTGAAGTGGACCGGGTCCTCGTTGCGCAGCCGCTCAAAGTAGGGCCAGAACCGGTCATGCTCAAACAGTGAGGGATGGGCGGGATCAAGTGTTTCGATCGGCAGGGCGTAGGGGTCGACGTTGACGTCGATTTTCCATTTTTCCCGCGCTTCCCGGTTGCTGATAGAACGCTGTTCCGCTGAGGTGCTGTTTTCTGACATGTTGAAGCATTGCTCTGGATGACGGTTCCGACAGTCTAGTTCAACCGTCCAGCCCGGTGAAGTCTATCCGGTCTGAAGTCAATGGTTTGACAGGGTTCGCACCTTAAAGGTAGTTTGCTCCGGTTAGCTACAAGCCGAATTTCATAAAAAACGAGGAGATACACTTGGACTTCGATTTTTCCGAAGACGAAAAGATGGTCAGGGACCAGATCAGCCGGTTTCTGCAGGATACCTGCGGTACCGCTGCCTGCAGATCAGTGCTGGAAGGGGATGAACCCTATGCCAGCAAGGTCTGGCAGGGCCTTGGAGAGATGGGTGTGCAGGGAAGCGCCCTACCCGGGGCCTATGGTGGCGTAGAGGCAGGTTACCTGACTTTGTGCCTGGCGGCGCAGGAACTCGGTGCGCACCTGGCACCGGTGCCCTTTTCCTCGTCGATCTATCTCGCCGCGGAAGCCATCCTACGCTACGGGTCTGAATCGCAAAAGGAAACCTGGCTGCCCAGGCTGGCTTCCGGAGAGGCTATCGGCACCCTGGCTGTCACCGAGAGCATCGAGGAGCTGACGGCTGACTCGGTGACCACTCGCTTCGATGGCGACTCGCTGAGTGGCACCAAGCTGGTGGTTCCTCACGGATTGATTGCTGACATTGCGGTGGTGCTGGCGAACACGGATTCAGGTCTGCAGCTGGTTCTCACCGAGTTGAATGGTGTACAGCGCCAGGGCATTGATACTGTTGATCCCACCATGGCCTCGGCGACGATCACTTTCGACGGGACTCGTGCCGAGGCGCTGGGCCAGTCCAGTGACGGCTGGGCAGATCTGGCAGATGTCTACAACCGGGCAGCAGTGCTGTTTGCTTTCGAGCAGATTGGCGGCGCCGAAAAAGCGCTGGAAATGGCGGTGGCCTATGCGAAAGAGCGATTTGCCTTCGGTCGGCCGATTGGTTCATTCCAGGCGCTCAAGCACATGATGGCGGATATGTATGTCGCCCTGAAACTGGCAGAGTCAAACTGCTACTACGCTGCCTGGGCGCTGGCGAACGATTCGGCAGACCTGCCACTGGCGGCAGCAACAGCGCGGGTTTCTGCAACCCAGGCGTTCCAGCTCTGTGCCAGGGACAATATCCAGGTACACGGCGGTATGGGATTTACCTGGGAGTTCGATTGTCATCTGTACTACCGG
>JAQCAK010000189.1 GCA_027621895.1 Pseudomonadota bacterium
GCTGGTACGGTACTCGATTGATCGCTCACCAGCTTTCACATCGGGGCTGAACACTGATGAGGTATTGGCCATCAGGGTCGATGGAAACAGAGAAAGAAGAACCGGAATCAGGATAGAAATGGCTTTTGGTATCATAGTAATGATCGGTCTTTCTGGATTGGTTCAAAAAAAAAGAAAACCTTCTCTGCGGTGTTCGCCGCAGAGAAGGTCGCACTCCATGACGGTGCCGTCACGGAGATCTTGATCCGTCTTACTGGATCGGGGAGAGCAGTTCCGGTGCAGTCACGAGCTTGCGGATGCCATGGGACTTGGTTTCCTTGAACACGTTGCCGCTTTCTGCCCAGGTATGCAGGGAGTTGATATCGAGCTTCTCGCACATCGGTCTCACGCTCCAGGTGACCTGCGCGGGTGAGCAGACTGCCTGTGTGTAGCTCGGGCCGGTTGTGGATCCCAGGAATTCAACAGGCATCCCGGTGGATACTGGCAGGCTGCGTGGCTGGTGCAGGCCGTTGACCATGTTGCCCTGGTAAGCCAGATCCATGAAGTCCAGTGCATTGCTGTCGTTGACCACCAGGAAGACCTGGGTTTCGACGCGCAGCAACGGGTTCTCACAGGACTCAGGGACACAGGCGCCCAGGCCCTCGCCGGGTGTTGCATCACAGGTGGTATGTACCCAGTGGACCTCAATGGTATCGCCGGGGACAACGCCCTTGTAAGCGCCAGGTGCTGCAGCCAGTTCCGCTTCAGTCAGATCGCGGGTATCGTTGCAGGCATAACCCTCGGAGCCGTCAGCCACAGCAATATTGAATCCGGGGCCCTTGTGCTCGGCCTGGGTGTGCGTGTGGATATTGCACAGGTTCATCTCGCTGCTCGGTGGTGCCATTGGAAAGGTGACAGCGTTCAGGCCATAGCCGTTCGATATGTCACGGGGAGTCTGTGGACCCGCATCCAGGCAGAGTTTTTCCTCATGTCCATGGTTGTCAGCCTGTGCGTTGAAAGACAGCAGGGCAGCGGCGGCAATGATTGTGCTGAATGTTTTCTTCATTGATTGATTCCTTTTCAGTAGATTCTCTGTTGTGTGTACTCGCCTGGCAGGCGCCTTAGAAACGCCAGCCCAGGGTCACCATGTAGACCAGCGGGTCGATTTCGACATCAGTCTTGATTCGGTTGTTGGCAAACTTGAAGTCGGCATCGGTATCGATATCGATCCAGAACACCCCGGCGTTCAGCAACAGCTGATCAGACAGATTGTAGTCAAAGCCTGCCTGTAAAGCGACGCCCAGGGAGTTCTCCAGGTCGAGCTTGCCCCGACCAAGAACGCCTTCCAGCTGCGCGTCGACATCCTCGTCAAAGAAGATGGTGTAGTTCAGGCCGAGACCGAGGTATGGCTGAAAGCTGCTGCTGGAATCGGCCGGGAAGTACAGCAGGGACACGGTTGGCGGCAGGTGCGTTGTTTCGCCCGCGTCTATGGTGCCAAGGCCGAGAGCGCCGGTGTCGGCGCTGATGTCATGCTTGAAGGGTGTCGAGGCGAGAACATCCAAGGCCCAGTTGTCGCTGAGCATATAGGTAAACGTCAGTCCCAGCTGTGTGTTGTCGTCCACGTCGGCTTCAGATCCGCCGATTGCGGCGCCATCGAGCACCAGTGCCGAACTGCTCGCATCGGGGCTGACATTTGCCAAACCGGCCCGAACAATGAAATCGCCCTTTTCATGGGCCTGGGCGCTGCAGGCGGCGGTGATCAATGCAACCAGTACGATCGCTTTATTCATCAACATTACTTGTAGTCCTCTGGATAAATGTCTGAATTTCGTCTTATCGTGCTGGCGCATACTAGCCACGCCCCCGGCGCTCTACTATTCGCCGTTTTGGTAACGATGTATCGGAAAAAGCGTGTGATCCAAATTGCTCACGAAACAGTAACTAGCCGTTTGTCTTTCCCGTTCTGGTGGGTTTTCCCGGTCTTTTGCGGCGTCGACGGCAAAAGAAGGTCCCGGAGTCTGCACGGCGAAAGCCCACGGCTATCGTTCGATAAAGTCGTATTAAAGACCCGATATTTCGACATTTGAATCCGCTTTAGTCGGATATATGCTGGCCCCGGGACACAGCGTTGGAGGAGACATGAACTACATCAGACGGGCAGGCGAAAGAGGGCGCACGAGTGTTGGCTGGCTCGACAGCTATCACTCTTTTTCGTTTGGTGGTTACCACGATCCGGCGCACATGGGGGTATCGACACTTCGAGTGATTAATGACGACACCGTGGCCCCGGGTGCAGGATTTGGAACCCACGGGCACCGGGATATGGAAATCGTTTCTTACGTGCTTGAAGGAGCGGTTCGACATGAGGACAGCATGGGGCATCGATATACTGTCCCGGCTGGAGAAATTCAGCTGCTCAGCGCGGGATCAGGGGTTATGCATTCGGAATACAACGATTCCGAAACAGATCCAGTCAGCTTTCTGCAGATCTGGATTACGCCGAATGTCAGGGGCACAGACCCGGACTATCAGCAAAAGCGGATCGAACAGGATGGCATGCTAACGCCACTGGTGACGCCGGATGGTCGCGATGGCAGCCTGACCATCCGGCAGGACGCGAGTCTGTATCGAGTCCGTCTCGGCGTGGGGCAACGGGTCATGCTGGATGCGGGTCGGAGCATCGGTTACCTGCACGTCATTCAGGGTGAGGCAAGGGTTGGGCCGGTGGTTTTGCATCAGGGCGATGGCGCCGGCTTCCCGGTGGGTCAGGATATCGATCTGCAGGCAGGTGAGCCCCTCTCGGCGCTGTATTTCCAGCTTCCGGCCTGAAGACGGGGCAGCTATTTTCCGCTGAAGCAATGAGGCGCCCCGGGTATCATTGCAGGTCTCAGTCGGGTCCCTGCTGACTTCATCAGCTCGCAGCATGGTGCTGCGATAAGCAGGCAATATCCGGGCCAGACGACCACTCAATGCGGGGATGCCATGTTCGATCTACTCAAGGGAATCAAGGTTATTGATCTTACAACGGTTGCCCTGGGGCCCTACGCCACGCAGATGCTGGGTGATTTCGGTGCGGATGTGATCAAGATCGAATCAAAGGACGGTGATGTGCTGCGATCGGTCAGTCCCGGCCGGGGTCGTGAGATGGGTGCGGGGTTTCTCAACTTCAACCGAAACAAACGTTCCCTGGTGCTGGACCTGAAGCAGAAAGCGGGACAGGCGGTGCTGCACAAACTCGTCGAGGATGCAGATGTCCTGGTACATAACATGCGTGACGCAACTGCGCTGCAGCTGGGTGCTTCCTATGACGAACTCAGCCAGATTCAACCGGATCTGGTCTACTGTTGCTCGGCCGGGTTTGGCTCGTTGGGGCCGGATCATAACGCGCCGGCCTATGACGATATCATCCAGGCCCGCTGTGGACTGGCGGCTCTCAATGCAGATGCTGACGGTGTGCCGCAGTTTGTGCGCACGATCATCTGTGACAAGGTCGTGGGTCTTCACCTGGCGCTGGCGGTCGCGATGGGGCTGGTCCAGAAGACCAGAACCGGCCGAGGTGTTTTCATCGAGGCCCCTATGCTGGAAACCATGGTCGCTTTCCTGATGGCAGAACATCTGGCGGGCCACACCCTCATCCCGGAAGAGGGAGAGCTTGGCTACGAGCGGCTGATGACCCGGAACCGCAGACCTTTTCAGACCCGGGATGGATACCTGGCGATTCTGCCCTATACCACCCGGCACTGGATTCGGTTTTTCCAGATATGCCAGCTGGACGACTGGGCAACTTCTGAGTTGGTTATTGATCCGGCACAGCGCAGCCGGAACATTGATACTCTCTATGCAAAGATTGCTGAACTCGCCCCCTCGAAGACCACGGCGCAGTGGGTCACAGCGCTTCAGGAAAAAGATATTCCCTGCGCGCCAGTGAGTGCGCTGGACGATCTGCTTGCAGACCCGCACCTGTCTGCAGCCGGTGTCTTCCGGGAGATTGCTGACGGCCGTCTTGGCGGTCTCCGGGAAATCCGGTCGCCGTTTCAGGTGAATGGGGCGCTTGCACACCAGCGGGCAGACAACCGTGTTGCGCCAGGCCTGGGTGAACACACCATCGAAATCCTGGTCGAAGGCGGCTATTCACGCGAACAGATCATGTCACTGCAGGACAAGGGCGTCCTACGTGTCTAGTCTGCGGGCATTACCCCGGGTCGTTTGCTGACTCAAGGTCGCGCCGAATCCGTCCGATCTGCACCGGGTTCACCATTCGACCTTTCAGCTGGAGACTGACAGCAATTACTCGGCGGTTATCCCGATCTGGGATCAGAATTTGGGGACTTACCGTACTGAAACCAGAGACCCCCGGGAATCAATGCCACTTGGCTTGATGGAGTTTCGGGGTGAGGAGACCCGCTGCATCAGTTCTCTGCTGTTGTCGTCTTTCTGGTCTGCAGATGATGTTCGCGGATAAGGCTTGCGTGCCAGCTGCCTGTGCCGCAACGGGCGCTAGGGTCGTATTTGAGACAATGCAGCCTCGGTCGCCAGGACAGTTCCCTCAGGCCATTCGATGTGCGTTGCGTCGCGAAAGAGCTGCGGCCTGTCATCGAAGGTCCGGGTTAGATCAACGACCTGCATTTTCTTTTTGGTGTGCTCAACGATTTCGTCAACCCCGAGGTTCTGCCTGTAGTCGATAAAGATAGGAGGGAGTATCACGGAAACGGCTATGCCCTGCTTTTCGAGTACTGCGATGAGTTCCTGCAGGCGCGTGATGTTTTCGTCAATAATCCTGGTGGTAGCGGCCTGGCTGTCCGTGAGCCTTCTTCCATGCCTCAACGCCTCGGCCGCGGCGGATTCGGCCGGGTCTACTTTCCTCGCGATGATGAGTTGCATCCCATTGCGAGCAGCGATCTCGTCGCATCG
>JAQCAK010000190.1 GCA_027621895.1 Pseudomonadota bacterium
TCCAGGTGCATCGCATGTTCCATATAGAGTGCGACACCCATCATGAAAAGACAGCCCAGGCCGATCAGCCAGTTCAGGTTTCGCGGGCCGGGAATGAGTTGCATCATCAGGTGTTGATTCCGGATTTCGATTTTCAGCCGCAGTTTACCGCGTCTGCCACCACTCGCCACAGAATTCGATGAGTTGTGTGTAGAATGCTGCAAAGTCCTGTTCGATCTCCGGCATCAGGTGATGACAGGCAGGATAGGCCTGCGCCAGGGGATTCTCCCGGGTCAGTCTTGTGCCAAGATGGGTCAATGAGCGCTCGATGAATCCGCTGTTTTGATAGCCTGCCAGCGCATTTGCGGCTCTCATTCTCTCTGCATACCGGGCGGCCGCTGGCGGCATCAGGTCAAGGTGTTCGCACAGCCGGTCCAGTACTGAAGGTGAGAAGTGTTCCAGCGGTATGTCGTAGTAGTCATGCCAGCGGTTTGCGAGCAGGTAATCGAACAGGATGTCGGTAATGATGCCGCTGTAGCGGCGAAACTCAGGGGGAAACCGGGACTGGCTGCGTTTCACCAGCACATGGCTGTCAGTAAAAGCATCGATGGCGCGATGCAGTTGGATGCAGGTCTCGATATGGTCCGGCAGTTCTCCCTTGAGGCGCCCCTTGACGAAATCGCCGAGAAATCCTCCCAGTAACAGTCCGTCGTCCGTGGCCAGCGCATTGGCAAGAGCCAGGTGCGCAAGATGATTCATGTACCAGAGCGCAGGGGCTGGTATTCGCTGGCGAGCTGCCTCAGAAAATCCTCGAAATCGACCTGGTCGGCGGCCTCGATGGCCTGTTGCGCAGCGACTGACTGCCGGGCAATCTCGTCCCAGGCGGCCAGCTCGGATTCAGGCAGCGGGCGGGATCTGAAAGCATCGCGGTGCTGCAGCGCCTGGTTCATGGCAAACCGGAAAAAGGGTACGCCGTCACGGGTCAGGTCGGCAAGAATGGCACCGCTGGGTGTTTTCTCCGGGTCTTCCAGTTTCGCGAGTTGAGCACACAGGCTCGACTTGTGATTGTCGTGTCCCTGGGCCTGGTCCAGCAGGACCGCCAGGGGTTCCAGCTCCTGAAGCAATTGCCTGCCCCATTGCTGCAGTTCCCGGGGCTGGCCCTGGTCGCTGAGCAGCAGGCCAGGTTTGCGCCCCTCGTAAACGGTCGCCAGGGTGTTGCTGCTGACTTCGCCACAGAGCAGATCATCATGGGGAGGACTGTCAGTCACCAGGCAATACAGCAGGAAAGTGTCTATAAAGTGGATGGTTGATTCATCGATACCCAGTGGCAGGTAGGGATTAACGTCCAGCAGGCGGACCTCGATGTATTCAACGCCCTTTTCCATCAGGCTGGCGAGAAAATTTTCGCCTTTCCCCGGCACCCGCTTGGCCCGGATGCTGGAATAAAACTCGGCCTCTGATTGCAGGATGCAGGTGTTGACCTGCTGATACTCGCCATGGCTCACCAGCCCCAGCGCGGCATAGGGTTCATGGGGTGTGGTAATCGCGTCTGCCAGGCTGTGAACGTAATTTTCCAGAGAGTTGTAGCAGACCTTCATGCGCTCTGCCTGGGTATCACTCTGATACCCCAGGTTGCCGCTGCGCAGGGAAGTCGCATGGGGCAGATAAGAGGTGCCCTCATCAAACGACTGCAGGTTGTGGTTCCGGCCACGAACAAACGAATTGCAGACTGCAGGTGATGCCCCGAACAGGTAGGTCAGCAGCCAGGAGTAGCGGCGGAAATTCCGCATCAGGTCGAAGTAACGGGATGAGCGATAGCTGTGCCTGTCCAGTGTGCTGGCTTCATGCTGCTGCAGCCAGGACAGAAAATCCTCTGACAGGGAAAAATTATAATGAACCGCACAGATGGTCTGCATGCCCCTGCCATAGCGAAGTCCCAGGCCGCTTCGGTAGACGGTCTTGAGTCGCCCGGTATTGGACTCACCATAGTAAGCCAGCGGAATCGATGCATTGTCCTGCAGGACACAGGGCATGCTGGCAGACCAGAGAATCTCATCGCCCAGGCCGGAGTACACATAGCGATGTACCCTGTCCAGGTCAGCCAGTGCTTCGCTCGCAGATGCGTGCACCGGTGTAATCAGCTCAAGCTGGGATTCGGAAAAGTCTGTGGTGACCTGTGGATGGGTCAGTTTGCTGCCAAATTTTCCAGGATGCGGGGTCCGTGCCAGCTGGCCGCCCGGTGATACCCGCAGCGCTTCTCGCTCAATGCCGCGATTGAATGTCAGCAGGTCGCGGTCTGGGCCGAGGGCGTCCGCAAAGCTGGATATCTCGCGCTGCATCAGACCTATTCCGGCTGCGGTCCGGCGGCAGTAATCTCTGCATCGACATCAAACTTTTTAAAGTTATCAATAAACTTGTTGGCCAGTTCCCTGGCGGCCCTGTCCCATGCCAGGGGCTCAGCCCAGGCTTCCCTGGGGTTCAGCAGGTTGTCATCGACGCCTGCCAGGGTGGCCGGGATAGTCAGGTTCAGTATGTCCAGGCGGCTGGTGGGTACCGTATCAATTTCGCCGGATTGAATGGCTGCAATTATCGCCCGGGTGGTGGGTATGCTGAAGCGATGGCCGCCCTTGCCTTCCGGGCCGCCGGTCCAACCTGTATTGACCAGGTAAACCTTTGAATGGAATTCGCGGATACGCTTGATCAGCAGTTCTGCGTAAACGCCCGCTGGACGCGGGAAGAAAGGCGCACCGAAACAGGTAGAGAAAGTCGCCGCGATGTCGCCATCAACACCGGCTTCTGTTGATCCCACTTTTGCGGTGTAGCCTGAGAGGAAGTGGTACGCAGCAGCCTTTGGATCAAGCAGTGCCACGGGTGGCAGCACGCCGGTTAAATCACAGGTCAGGAAAACAATATGCGCGGGTTCTCCGCCCTGGTTTTCCTCCACGCGACTCGCGATGTGTGTCCTTGGGTAGCAGGCCCGGCTGTTTTCCGTCAGCGAGGTATCCCGGTAATCCGGCTCTTTCGTGACGGGATCTATGATCACGTTTTCGATAATCGCCCCTGCGCGAATAGCGTCGAAGATCACCGGTTCCTGTTCACGGGTCAGGTTGATGCACTTCGCATAGCAGCCGCCTTCAAGGTTGAACACCGTACCCTTGCCCCAGCCGTGTTCGTCATCACCGATCAGCTTCCGATCAGGGTCTGCAGACAGGGTTGTTTTGCCGGTGCCCGACAGGCCGAAAAACAGCGTTACCGAATCGTCATCACCAACATTGGCCGCGCAGTGCATCGGCAGCACGTCCTTTTCGGGCAGCAGAAAATTCTGTACCGAGAACATGGCCTTTTTCATTTCACCCGCGTACTTCATCCCTGCGATCAACACTTTACGAAGTGCAAAGTTGATGATCACGCAGCCGTCGCTGTGAGTGCCATCGCGCTCGGGTTCACATTCGAAGTTGGCGGCATGGAGAATCCTCCAGGGCTGCTTGCCTTTTGGATTGAAAACCGTTGGGCGTATAAACAGGGTGCAGCCAAACAGGTTGTGCCAGGCGGTCTCGGTGATCAGGTTAACCGGCAGGTAGTGTTCGCTGTCTGCGCCGACGTGCAGGTCCGCCTTGTACTTCTGGTGATCCCCTAGATAGGACATGACTCTTTTCCAGAGTGCTTCGAACTGGTCCGGGTCGAAGGGGCGATTGATCTCACCCCAGTCAATCGAATCGGATGAGCTCGGTTCATCGACGATGTAGCGGTCCAGTGGATGTCGTGAAGTTCGCCTGCCGGTCTGGACGACCAGCGCGCCATTGGCGGCGAGTTCGCCTTCACCGTTTTCGAGAGCCTGCTCGGTCAGGGAGCTGATGTCCAGCTCCGGGGGATAACTCGGTTGCGATTCCAAAATGGTAGCGTGTTCCCTTGACAGAGCCCGGATTATGCCAAAATCATTTGCACGAGGGGAATGGGTATCTCAAGTCCTTTCCGGGGGGATTCTGACCCCCGATTGGCCAGGATTTCAGGAAGAACCTTCTTCCTTGAACCGGTGGATCATTCGCCGATCCCTTTTTGTCGGCCTGCCCTCGGTTCTGACCTGCTGGCCTGCCATTTTGCGCTGGCTGGCCTCCTGTTCCCGCCTGGCAACACTTTCTGCAGTTTCCTCGTACAGCGCCTGGGCCTCAGGGGCGCCCCGGCGCTGTTCGGAAAGGGCGCTGACGACAACGATCTTTTCGTCCCAGCCCTGCCGTATCCGCAGCGTATCGCCAATGGCCACTTCCCTGGCGGGCTTGGTACGCTGGCCATTCAGGTGAACCTTGCCGCCATCGATGGCTTCCTTTGCCCTGGCGCGGGTTTTGAAAAACCTGGCGGCCCAAAGCCACTTGTCTATTCGAATGCCCATCAGGCGGCGTTCAGCAGCTGGCTGAGCGAGTCCAGCCGCAAGTAATCATGGCGCAGGTTTCGTGTCCTGGCGGAATCGGGCTGGTTGATGCAGACCGCGTGACGAATGCCGAAATCCCTGGCCGCATCCAGCACGCTGACATTGTCATCGATCATCATGGTGCGTTCGGGATCAAAGCTGATCTCTGCAGAAAGGGCCTGCCAGAAGGCGGGGTCGCGCTTGGGTTTACCGAAATGGTGTGAACTGAACCAGCCATCCACATGATCCAGCAGTCCTGTGAGTTCCTGCTTCAACACCAGCACATCGGGATGCGCGTCGGTTATGACAAGCACATGAAGGTGATCAAGCTCCTCAAGGCGACGCAGGAACTCCAGCGAGCCATCGCGATACCGGATCAAATGGTCTATCTCCCTTTTCAGCTCCATGATGTCGATACTGAAATGGCGGGCCCAGTGGTCGATACAGTACCAGTCCAGGGAGCCGTGGGCGGCTTCAAGTGATGCTGCAACAT